>NZ_JBMDIS010000052.1:0-43741 GCF_057808775.1 Pseudomonas sp. FG86
GCCAAGACCTTGCCGCCCTGTGCCTGGTTACGCACATTCAGGCCACGTTGCTCAGGTGGGCCCGCGCGAACATCCCTGACCGTCATCTTGACCAGGCGGGTCTGCCCCTCGGGCCAAAATGCCGGGCGAAGGATGGAAGGGTCATTCCGATAAACCGCCCAGTCCTGCAGGTGCATATACAGGCTATAAAAGATCAAGCTCGGCGGTACGTCCGGGCTCCCCTCAATCCTGGGTGCATCGAGGCGATGGCGGACCAGTACAAAGTTGCGTGAGAAGGGCTTCGCTACACACAGTTCTTCAGTGAAGTAAGTGGTGGTCGGCGAGAGCTCGTCGATGCGATAGGCCACCACTTCTCCGTCGGCCAGGCAATGCACGCTGGATTGATCCAGGGTACCGGCTGTGCCGCTGTCGAAATGCACCCCGCCGTGCCAAAGGCCATTGCGGCCCAATGGGTAGTAACCGGCTGCTGCCTTGGCCATTTGGGTTAATTGAAGCAGTGAGTTGCTTTTGTCCTTAAAGGGATGGCTCCAGTTCTTCAATGGCGTCAGTGCGTCGTCACCTGATTGCGCAAGCGGTTGAGACGGAGCCGGGGACGTCTGCCGCGTCGGAGGGTCCGACACGTAAATCGGCTCTTCCCTACCAGGGCTGAAGAGCTCAAATAGCCGAGAAAACAAATTCGCCATGGTGCTTCACTCGAGGTCTGCAATAGGGCAACCCAGAGACATCCATAAGTCCCTGGATTGGCGAAGTCACAGAGAGTAAAGAGTTGCTATCCGTGGCGAATGTCGGAAGGTTCGCCTTTCCATGAAGGTTGCTTCCTGATCCTATTTGCTGAGTTGGTGAGGCGAATAATGGCTCAAAGCTAGCATTCCCCTGCCTCTACAAATCATTCCTTTGGCTGATTTGGCTGAAACATAACCTCTCTACAGTGCAGGTCTTCAAGCCAAGACCGTGCAGTCATAAAAAGGGATTCGTATGTTGCAGACCCGTGTTATCCCGCCCGCCGAAGGCGCCTACCAATATCCGCTGTTGATCAAGCGCCTGTTGATGTCCGGTACCCGCTACGAGAAGACCCGGGAAATCATCTATCGCGACAAGCTGCGCTACACCTACCCCACGCTGATCGAACGGGTCGCGCGCCTGGCCAATGTGCTCACGGAAGCCGGGGTCAAGGCCGGTGATACCGTGGCGGTGATGGACTGGGACAGTCACCGTTACCTGGAGTGCATGTTCGCCATCCCGATGATCGGCGCGGTGATCCACACCATCAACGTGCGCCTGTCGCCGGAGCAGATTCTCTACACCATGAACCACGCCGAGGACCGCTTTGTGCTGGTCAATAGCGACTTCGTGGGGCTCTACCAGGCCATTGCCGGGCAGCTCACCACAGTCGACAAGACGTTGCTGCTGACTGACGCGGCCGAAAAAACCGCCGAGCTGCCCAACCTGGTGGGCGAGTACGAAACCCTGTTGGCCGCTGCCAGCCCGAAGTACGACTTCCAGGACTTCGACGAACATTCCGTCGCCACCACCTTCTACACCACCGGTACCACCGGCAATCCCAAGGGTGTGTACTTCACCCATCGCCAACTGGTGCTGCACACCATCGGCGTGGCGACCATCATGGGCTGTGTCGACAGCGTGCGTCTGCTGGGCACCAACGATGTGTATATGCCGATCACGCCGATGTTCCATGTGCATGCCTGGGGCCTGCCGTATGTGGCGACCATGCTCGGCCTGAAGCAGGTCTACCCCGGCCGCTATGACCCGGAATACCTGGTGGAGCTGTGGCGCAAGGAAAAGGTCACCTTTTCCCACTGTGTGCCGACCATCCTGCAAATGGTGCTCAACGCCAAGGCGGCCCAGGGCGTTGATTTTGGCGGCTGGAAAATCGTCATCGGCGGCAGTGCCCTCAACCGCACGCTGTATGAAGCGGCCAAGGCCCGTGGGATTCAGCTGACCGCTGCGTACGGCATGTCCGAGACCGGGCCGTTGGTGTCCTGCGCCCACCTCAATGACGAGCTGATGGCCGGCACCGAGGACGAGCGCACCACCTACCGCATCAAGGCCGGCGTGCCCGGGCCCTTAGTGGAAGCGGCGATCATGGACGCTGAGGGGAATTTCCTGCCCGCCGACGGCGAGTCCCAGGGCGAACTGGTGCTGCGCGCGCCGTGGCTGACCGAGGGTTATTACAACGAACCGCAAAAGGGCGCCGAGCTGTGGGACGGTGGCTGGATGCACACCGGCGACGTAGCCACCCTCGACGCGTTTGGCGTGATCGACATCCGCGACCGCATCAAGGATGTGATCAAGACGGGCGGCGAGTGGATCTCCTCCCTGGCGCTCGAAGACCTGGTCAGCCGCCACCCGGCGGTACGCGAAGTAGCGGTGGTGGGCATCGCCGACCCGCAGTGGGGCGAGCGCCCGTTTGCCCTGTTGGTGGTGCGTGATGGCCATGTGATAGGGGCCCGCGAGCTCAAGGAACACCTCAAGCCTTTTGTCGAATTGGGCCATTTGAGCAAGTGGGCGATTCCGAGCCAGATCGCCGTTGTTACGGAAATTCCCAAGACCAGTGTCGGCAAGCTCGACAAAAAACGTATCCGCATTGACATCATCGAATGGCAAGCCAACAACAGTACGTTCCTGTCCACCCTTTGAGGTGATTTGCCGTGCCCTCGGGGCACGGCAGCGCTCTATCTCAACGCTTCACTTGTGATTTGCCCATTTTCAGCCATCCTTTCCGCGCCGGCCTTCGTCGGCGTGGCGAAAGGGCTGTGGTAGACGGGTTGGTGGTGCAAATCACACTTTAGAGGGATCAAGCGGTACCCCCTGCTGGCTATAGTCCCCCTCAGAGTTTTTCAAGGATGTTGCGCTTCGGGCCATGGGGGCCCGGTTGCCGGGCGGCATTGGAATCGTTGTATTCCGGCCGTTACATGCATCACAGAAAGAACTCACTGCCATAACAATAATGCACATGGAGTAGCGTCGATGACCTCAGTAAACCAGTTCTGGCGCCGGGCGCGACTGCCCCTGGCCGTCAGTCTCGCCTCTACGCTCGCCGGGCCCGCATTCGGCGTCAGTTTCAATATCGGTGAAATCGAAGGGAGCTTTGACTCGTCGCTGTCGGTGGGGGCGAGTTGGTCGACGGCGGGTCGAAATAAAGGCCTAATCGGCGTCAACAACGGTGGCAAGGGGTTGTCGCAAACCTCCGATGACGGTCACTTGAACTTCGACAAGGGCGATGCCTTCTCGAAGATCTTCAAGGGTGTCCATGACCTCGAATTGAAATATGGCGATACCGGCATCTTTGTGCGGGGCAAGTACTGGTATGACTTCGCACTGCAAAATGAAGACTTGGACTTCAAGAACGTCAGCAATGACAACCGCAAAGAGGGCGCCAAGTCCTCCGGCGGGCAGATCCTCGATGCATTTATCTACCACAACTACACCATCGCCGATCAGCCGGGCAACGTGCGGTTCGGTAAGCAGGTGGTCAGTTGGGGGGAAAGTACGTTTATTGGTGGCGGCATCAACTCCATTAACCCGATAGACGTGTCTGCGTTCCGTCGGCCAGGAGCCGAAATCAAGGAAGGCTTGATTCCCGTCAACATGTTCTACGTTTCGCAGACGCTGACCGATAACCTGTCGGCTGAAGCGTTCTACCAATTGGAGTGGGACCAGACCGTTACCGATAACTGCGGGACGTTCTTCTCCCAGCCGGATGTGGTTTCAGACGGTTGCAGCGATAACCTGCGTCTGCTGGCCAAGCGTTCGACTATTGCGGCCACCGCGCCGGGTCGCGGGGCACTCGCTCAGTTCGCTGCTCGGGGCGTGGACACCAACGAAGAAGGTACCTTGGTGCGTCGAGGCGGTGATCGGGATGCGCGTGACAGCGGCCAGTTTGGTGTGGCCATGCACTACAACTTTGAGCCGCTGGACACCGAGTTCGGCGCCTATTTCATGAACTATCACAGTCGTGCGCCGATCTTCAGCGCAACCGCGGCTCCTGCCTCCGCTTATGCAATTGCACCCGCCTTTGGCACGTTGGCGCCGGTGTTTATCGCTGGTAATTCCAAGTATTTTATCGAGTACCCAGAAGATATTCGTCTGTACGGTTTGAGCTTCTCGACCACATTGCCCACGGGGACGGCCTGGAGCGGGGAACTCAGCTATCGTCCTAACGCACCGGTACAGCTCAATACGACCGACATCCTTTATGCGGGCGTCAAAGATCTGGGTGGCACATTTTCGAATGCCTCCTTACTCACCGGTGCCAAGGGGCAGGACTTGAATGGTTACCGTCGTAAGGAAATCACTCAGTTCCAGACCACACTGACGCACTTTTTCGATCAGGTGATGGGGGCCAGTCGCTTGACTCTGGTGGGCGAAGTGGGTGTAACGCATGTGGGCGGGCTTGAGAGCAAGTCCAAGGTTCGTTATGGCCGCGATCCTGTCTTCGGGCCTGGTGCTTTGCCGTCTACCGGCGGCCGTAATACCTGCGCGCAAATCCTCAACCCATCCACTATCGGCGGGGCTGGCCCGGGTGCTGACGCCAGTAATGTATCCAAGTACTGCGATAACGATGGTTTCACCACGGCCACCTCATGGGGCTACCGTGGACGCGCCATTTGGGAGTACCCGGATATATTTGCCGGTGTAAACCTCAAGCCGAACGTGGCGTGGTCCCACGACGTCAAAGGTTACTCGCCTGGTCCTGGCGGCAACTTCGAGGAAGGTCGCAAGGCAGTCAGTTTGGGTGTGGACGCTGAGTACCAGAACACCTACACCGTGGGCTTGAACTACACCAACTTCTTTGGTGGCAAGTTCAGCACCGTGGACGATCGTGATTTTATCGCCTTGAGCGCGGGCATGAACTTCTAAGCACACTCTCATTAGCAGTATGTTTTCAGGAAGAATCAGAACATGAAAATAACTAAAAGTCTGTTGCACGTCGGTGTGCTTGGGCTGTCGATCCTGGCGAGCAACGTCATGGCGGCAGTCTCGGCGGATGAAGCTGCCAAGCTGGGCACGACCCTGACTCCGATGGGCGCCGAAATGGCCGGTAACGCGGCAGGCACCATTCCTAAGTGGTCGCCGCTGCCGACCAATGCCGGCGCGGTCGATGCCCGTGGTTTCCTGGCCAACCCATACGCCAGTGAACAACCGCAATTCACCATCACCGCGCAGAACGTCGAGCAGTACAAAGACAAGCTGGCCCCTGGGCAGTACGCGATGTTCAAGCGCTACCCGGACACCTTCAAGATGCCGGTCTACCCGACCCATCGCGGCGCCACCGTGCCGGCCGATGTGTTTGCCGCCATCAAGAAGAACGCCACCAACACCAACCTGGTGTCTGGCGGTAACGGCCTGGAAAACTTTGAAACCGCCGTGCCGTTCCCGATTCCGAAAAGCGGCGTCGAGGTGATCTGGAACCACATCACCCGTTATCGCGGCGGCAGCGTGACCCGCCTGGTGACCCAGGCCACGCCGCAAACCAACGGCTCGTTCAGCCTGGTGTATTTCAAAGACCAGTTCGTGTTCCGCGACAAAATGAAGGACTTCGACCCGAAAAACCCAGGCAACGTGCTGTTCTACTTCAAGCAGCAAGTGACCGCGCCGGCCCGACTGGCCGGGGGTGTGCTGTTGGTGCATGAAACCCTGGACCAGGTGAAGGAGCCACGCTCGGCGTGGGTCTACAACGCCGGCCAGCGTCGTGTGCGCCGCGCACCGCAGGTGTCGTATGACGGGCCGGGTACCGCTGCCGATGGCCTGCGTACCTCCGATAACCTCGATATGTACAACGGTGCACCGGACCGCTACGACTGGAAGCTGGAAGGCAAGAAAGAAATCTACATCGCCTCCAACAGCTACAAGATCGACGATCCTAAGCTCAAGTACGTCGACATCATCAAGGCCGGCCACATCAACCAGGACCTCGCACGCTATGAGCTGCGCCGCGTCTGGCACGTGGTCGCGACCCTGAAGGAAGGCCAGCGCCACATCTATGCCAAGCGTGACTTCTTCATCGACGAAGACACCTGGCAAGCGGCCGTGATCGATCACTATGACGGTCGTGGCCAACTGTGGCGTGTCGCCGAAGCCCATGCCGAGAACTACTACGACAAGCAAGTGCCGTGGTACGCCCTGGAAACGCTCTACGACCTGCAGTCCGGCCGCTACCTGGCCCTGGGCATGAAGAACGAAGAGAAGCAGGCCTATGATTTCGGCTTCACCGCCACCACCAGCGATTTCACCCCCGCGGCCCTGCGCCAGGACGGTGTTCGCTAAATTGCACTAGTGCTTCAATGTGGGAGGGGGCTTGCTCCCGATAGCGGTGTGACAGTCAGCGCATGCATTGACTGGTCCGCCGCTGTCGGGAGCAAGCCCCCTCTCACTTTTTGGTTGTGGCGATATTTCTTGTCGCAGTTATTTTCAGTCAATTGTTGCAAAGATCTACAAACCCTCCGCTTTTACCGCTAGTCTGCGGACATCTGCAATGCCGATAACAGCCTTCTACAAGAGCCCGGCGATGACTGATCTGTCTCGAATCCAGGGGCCTTCCAACGCGGTCGTCCCGTCCCTGGAAGGTCGCTTCTACAGGCCGCCGCTGCCTGACGGCTACGTGCTGCGCCCCCGTCTGTGCGAACGGCTGAGTGCAGGGCTGGACGGGCGACTGTTGCTGGTCAGTGCACCCGCGGGGTTCGGCAAGAGCTCATTGGCGGTGGAGTTCTGCCAGGGCTTGCCGGCCCATTGGCAAAGCCTGTGGCTGGGCCTGAGCCCCCGGGACAACGACCCTGGCCGTTTCCTCGAGCGCCTGCTCGACGGGCTGCAACAATACTTCCCGCAAATCGGCGCCCAGTCCCTGGGGCTGCTGAAAATGCGCCAGCGTCATCAACCCTTTGCCTTTGAAGAATGGCTCGATGGCCTGCTCGATGAGCTGGCCGTGCATTTGTCCACGCGCACGCCGCTGTTGCTGGTACTGGATGACTACCATCTGGCCCAGGGCCCGGTACTGGATCGCTGCCTGCAATTTTTCCTCAATCATTTACCCGATGGCCTGGTGGTGCTGGTCACCAGCCGCCAGCGCCCGGACTGGCACCTGGCGCGCCTGCGCTTGTCACGCCATCTACTGGAGCTGCATGAACAGGATCTGCGCCTGACTCACGACGAATCCCTGGCCGTGCTGGATCGCCACAGCAGTTCATTGCGTGGCGAGGCGCTGGATAACCTGATCCGCCGCAGCGAGGGTTGGGTCGCCGGGCTGCGTTTCTGGCTGCTCGCCGCCTCCGAGGCCGGTAACGAAGGCTCTTTGCCGCAAAGCCTGCACGGCGGGGAAGGGCTGATCCGTGATTACCTGCTCGAAGAGGTGATCGATTGCCTGCCGCCCGAAGTGCAGGCCTTTCTGTTCGATACTGCCCCTCAGGAACGCTTTTGCAGCGAGCTGTGCGACGCCGTGCGCGAAGCCCATGACAGCGCGGAAATCCTGCGCTACCTGCAAGCCCACCAGGTCTTTCTGGTACCTCTGGACGAGCAGGGTCACTGGTACCGTTACCACCATCTGTTTTCGGACCTGCTGCGCACGCGCCGCGCCACCAGTACCGCGCTGTTACCGGCGGCCAGCCTGCACCTGCGGGCCTGCCGCTGGTTCAACGCGCAAGGCTTGATCGATGAGGCGGTGGAACAGGCATTGCGTGCCGGCCATCTGGATGTGGCCGCCAACCTGGTACAGAACCTGTCCGAAGAGCAACTGCTGGCCGAACAGAACGTCGGCATGCTGCTGCGCTGGAAAATGGACTTGCCCGATAGCCTGCTGATCAGTACACCCCGGTTGATCGTGCTCTATAGCTGGGCCCTGGGGCTGGCGTGCCAGTTGGATGCGGCGGAAGAGTTGTCCAGTTACCTCAGTCGCTTCCTGCCGGCACCGTCGGCCACGGCGCAGAAGTCGATGCTGGCCCAGTGGCTGGCGCTCAGCGGGATTATCGCGCGTGGCCGCGGTGACCGCGAGTTGACCCAGCGTTATTGCAGCGAAGCCCTGGAAAGTTTGCCGCAGCGTCGCTATGGCCAGCGTTTGATGTGCCTGTCGACCTTGTCCAACCTGGCCATTGTCGACGCCGACCTGTGGCGCGCCCGCGGCCTGAACCGCGAGTCCCTGGAATTGGCGCAGCGGGTCGGAAACCCGCTGTTCGAAGCGCTGGCCCATTACGACCGTGCGCGAGTGTTGCAGGCGCGCGGCGAAATCCTGCGTTCCCTCGATGAAGTTCGCCAGGGCCTGCAACGCCTGCAGGGCCTGGCGCCGCAGCGGTTGTACGCCGTGCGTGCGCGATTGTCGCTCTATGAAGGTTATTTGCTGTTGGCGCGCTATCAGCCTGAGGCCGGCCTTGCTCGTCTGCGGGCCGGGCTGGTTGAAGCGCGCGCCTGTCGCGACATCAGCGTACTAATCGGCCATTGTGTGATCGCCAACTTCGAAGGGCGCCGCAACGACTTCCCCAAAGCCTTCGCCGAACTGGCCGAGGCCGAGCGCTTGATGCACATCTGGGACGTGCCGCCGATCTACTACCTGGCGATGATCACCCTGATTAAATGCGAATTGTGGCTGGCCCAGGGCCGCACCGACCTGGCTGATGCCTGGCTGACGCGGCTGGGGCAAACCTACAATGGTCAACACGCGGCTGCCGCGCCGGAGTTTCATCCGCACCTGCCGCAACATATCGGGCTGCAACAGGCCGCCCTCGATGCGATTCGCCATCAAGCGGATGCGGCGTTGGAGCGTCTTGAAGACCTGGCGCAACAGGCGCACAACAGTGGGCGACAAATGATTGCGCTGATGGCGCTGACCCAGCAGGCGCAACTGCTGCTGGAAAACGGCCAGGAAGCCAAGGCGCGGCCGGTGTTGGCGCGGGCGCTGGAGGCCGGCTCGGGAGGGGCATTGCAGCCGTTCCAGCGTTTGCTCGAAGGTTACCCGCAGTGGATGCGCGAACAGCTTGGCAAAGAGCCTCACGGCTTGCTGAACCAGAGCCTCTTGGCGCTGCTGCCGGCCGTTGCGGTCGCGGAGCCGTCGCCTGGTCATGAAGTCCTGAGCGCCCGTGAATTGGCGGTGCTGCAATTGATCGCCCAGGGGTGCTCGAACCAGGAAATCAGCAACCGCCTGTTCATCTCCCTGCATACGGTCAAGACCCACGCCAGCCATATCAACAGCAAGTTGGGGGTGGAGCGACGAACCCAGGCGGTGGCGCGGGCGCAAGAGTTGAGGTTGATTGGCTGAAACGTAAACCTTACGGCGGGCGAGCTTGCCCGCGTTGGGCTGCGAAGCGCACCCAGTCTGGTTTAATAGTGCAATTATTTTGGCGATGCTCGCCGGAAAACGATAATTCATTTGCACTGGAGGACCGCCCATGACCACCGCCAAGCCGACTCTCATCCGTGAAACCTTTCCCGTCGGCCCGTTGCAGTGCAACTGCACCATCATCGGTGACCCCATCACTAAAAAAGCCATCGTGGTCGACCCCGGTGGCAACCACGAATTGATCCTGGCGCGCCTCGATGCACTGGGCTTGAAGGTGGTGAGCATCATCCACACCCATGCCCATCTCGATCACTTCCTCGCCTCCGGCCAGTTGAAGGAGAAAACCGGTGCCACCCTGCACCTGCACAAGGATGATCAGTTTCTCTGGGACAACCTGGAAATGCAGTGCCAGATGTTCGGTGTGCCCTACACTCCGGTGCCTTCGCCAGACCAATGGCTGGTCGATGATGAAGCGTTGGCCTGCGGCTGTGGCGTGGCGCTGCACACGCCGGGGCACACACCCGGTTCGATGAGTTTCTGGTTTGCCGATGCCAAGCTCCTGATTGCTGGCGACACCTTGTTTCGACGCGGCGTAGGGCGAACGGATTTGTGGGGCGGCGACCAGGCGGCGATCGTGCGTTCGATCAAGCAGCGGCTCTATACGTTGGATGAAGGCGCGACGGTGGTAACCGGTCACGGCCCGGATACGCGGTTGGGGGATGAGATGCGTGAGAATCCCTTTGTGCGCGCGTAATGGGGCAGGGGACGTCGGTAGTCCAGCTTTCGGCGCTGTGGTGTCTGGAGAATTGCTGTAGCAAAAACACAGGTCGCGTTCAGCCTGCTTCTGCTACGGTTTCTGTAGCGGTAATCCTGGCCAGTTTTTTGTTACAGCTCTGGATGCGGTTGCGGAATTTTTACCGTTTGTCGCGTTCCAAACTCGGCACAGGTCCATTGCCTATGTCCTCTGCACCACAGAATGCAAAAGTAGGAGCTTCCTTCATGTTCACTCCGCGTCGTCTGCTTGTTGTCGCTACCGCCGTAGCCCTGTTGTCTGGCTGCGCTTCACCTAATCCATATGACGGCAGCCAGGGACAGGCAAATAATGGATCGCAAGGCGGCATGAGTAAAACCGCCAAGTACGGCGGCCTTGGTGCCCTGGCCGGCGCACTGGCCGGTGCGGCCATCGACCATAACAACCGTGGCAAGGGCGCGCTGATCGGCGCGGTGGTTGCCGGTGCAGGTGCGGCTGGCTATGGCTACTATGCCGACCAGCAGGAAAAGAAACTGCGCGAAAGCATGGCCAATACCGGGGTTGAAGTTCAGCGCCAGGGCGACCAGATCAAGCTGATCATGCCGGGCAATATCACATTTGCCACCAACTCGGACGCGATCTCCAGCAGCTTCTACCAGCCGCTGAACAACCTGGCCAACTCCCTCAAGCAATTCAATCAGAACACCATCCAGATTGTCGGTTACACCGACAGTACCGGCAGCCGTCAGCTGAATATGGACCTGTCCCAGCGTCGCGCGCAGAGCGTGGCCAACTACCTGACCTCGCAAGGCGTCAACGGTGCCAACCTGAGCGCGCGCGGTGCCGGTCCGGATAATCCGATTGCCAGCAACGCCGACGTTAACGGCCGTGCGCAGAACCGTCGTGTCGAAGTGAACCTCGGTCCGATCCCTGGTCAGCAGTACGGCCAACCAGGTGCCCAGCAACAGGCGCCACAACAAAACAACCAGTTCCAGGGCAACCCGTACTCGCAGTACCAGTAACTCTCAGCTGATAAAAGGGGCGTCGCGCAGTCAATGCGCGGCGCTTTTTTTTGTGGTGCTCCATGCGGGCGCTGTTCGACTCACTGTGCTGGTGAACTGAATGACTTGGAGGTGAAAGTCTCCTGCACGCCCGGCCAAGGGCGTGTTAGCTAGAGGCAAGGGTGTCGCGGGTGACTGCAACTGCCGCCTACGCGATGGCGGGTGTTTTACAGGCGGAACCGGCTGACGAGGGTGTTGAAGGAAGTCGCCAGGTTCGACAGCTCCTGGGTCGACGCATTGGTCTGGTGCGCACCGGCCGCTGTTTGTGTCGACAGGTCCTGGATATTCACCAGGTTGCGGTCGACTTCACGCGCCACGTGGGCCTGTTCTTCCGACGCCGTGGCGATCACCAGGTTGCGGTCGTTGATCTGGGAGATGCCCTCGGCGATTTGCTCCAGCGCTTCGCCCGTGGCCTGGGCGAGGGTCTGGGTGTCGTTGACCAGCGCCTGGCTCTTGCCCATGGCCCCCACGGCCTGATCGGCACTGGTTTGCACGGCATTGATCATGCCTTCGATTTCCCCGGTCGAGGCCTGGGTGCGGGCGGCGAGGGCGCGTACTTCGTCGGCGACTACCGCAAAGCCACGCCCCTGCTCACCGGCCCTGGCGGCCTCGATGGCAGCATTGAGCGCTAACAGATTGGTCTGCTCGGCGATACCGCGAATCACGTCCAGCACTTTGCCGATATCCCGAACCTGGCCGGCCAGGTCCTTGACCATGGTGGTCGAGGTGTCTATCTCGTTGGTGGCATGGTTGATTGCGACGACGGCCTTGCGTGCCTGGTCGCGGCCGTTGGTGGCCTGCTCGCTGGTGACCTGTGAGGCCTCGGAGGTGGATACGGCATTGCGTGCTACTTCTTCGACGGCCGAGGTCATTTCGGTCACCGCCGTTGCGGCTTGCTGAATTTCATCGTTCTGGCGAACCAGGCCGCGACTGCCGTTGTCGGTGACTGCGGTCAGTTCTTCCGCCGCTGAAGCCAGCTGATCTGCTGCGCTGGCAATTTGCTGGATCGTTTGTTTCAAGCTCGATTGCATATCGCCCAAGGCGTTCAGCAGTTGGCCGGTTTCATCACGGCGGCTGCTGCTGATGGCCTGGGTCAGGTCTCCGTCGGCAATGCGCCGTGCGCTGGTCACCGCGGTGGCAATCGGTCGGCTGATCAGGCGGTTGATAAACAGGCCTAGCGTGATCGCTGCAATAAACGCCAGGACAATGCCCGAGTACAACGTGTTCCTGGCCGAAGACTCCTGCACCGTGGCGTCTGCCGCACTGTCCGCAACCTTGCGATCGTTGGCGTCGATAATGATGGTCTGTTCATCCATCACGACGCGATAGGCTTTTTGCAGCTCGCCGAACAACAGCGTCCGGGCTTTATCAAATTCGCGGGCGTTCAGCAGCGTGAGGTACTGCTGCACCATGGCTTGATACACCGGCCAAGCGCGCTCCATTTTGTCGCCGGCCGCACGCTCGTCGGCCGTCATGGGGCGCTGGCGATACATGGAAAATGCTTTCTCGCTGGCCAGTTGGTTGGCGTTCATCGAGGCGAGGAATTCATCCTTTACACCCTGGGGCGCATCGCTGGCGTAGGCGATATACAGGCGATACAAATCGCGGCTTTGCCCTACGGCCTTAACCTTGTTTTGAGCGGTGTTGGCGATCGAGACCAGGTTGTTGTTGAACACCGACTTGAGGCTTTCCGACAGCGCAGATACCCCCCGGCTACCCAGCACGCCGACACCCAGGGTGATCAGGGCACACAGTGAGAAAGATGTGATTAGTTTGGTCGAGAGTTTTGCGTCATTCAGCCAGCTCATCGGTTTGCCCTAGAAAGGTGGATTCATCAACGGAGTGAAGGCCTGCACCTATGTCGGTGCCGGCAGTTGTCGTACCTCTATCGACAGTTTTATCCAGGACTTAAGGTTTGCTAGATGTGTTTGGTGCTGAAACGCCTCTAAAACGGGGGTTTTGGTGGGGTTAAGGGAGGTTTTAAGGTGTAAAGGAACGTGTTTTTCGAATCCTCAACGTTTTTAAAAATACGCTGTTAAGTTTGTAAATATGTATATATATCAAACAGATATTTTGTTTTTAGGCTGGCTTTGAGTTTTGCTCAAACGTGGAGATGTCAGCACATACGCTCAAGCATCGCCAAAATTTATAGAAAATCGTTCGTTTTTTTAAAAATCGTTATTAATGTGACTGTCGAAAATATGACCTTAGCGCTGAAAGCGTTGTTTTAGACGGTTTATCCAAAAACACACATTGATGGCATTTTGTCTTTTAACGTGTTGCCAAATATTCCTTGGCGTGAAATATTCGCGCTCTCTTGTCATATGACGTCAGATAACATCATGAATCATTCGATGCGCGCCAGCGTTTTGCGAATCTTCGAAAATCATGACCGCAGTTGCCTAGGGTAAAAGACATGCCGCGTAAAACGGGTAAGGGAAAAGGCATGAGACATGCCTTGGCGGGCGTACTCACGCTTGTCGTATGCATGGCCGGGAATGCACAGGGCCAGGCGCTGGATACCACAGCGTCACCCGGCAAGCGCCTGGCTGTCGCGGCGGATTGTGTGGCGTGCCACAGCTCGCCAGGCGGCAAGCCGTTCGCGGGTGGCTACCCGCTCAGCTCGCCGATGGGGGTGATTTATTCGACCAATATCACGCCGTCCATGTCCGCCGGTATCGGCGCCTACACCGCCGAGCAATTTGCCCGTGCAGTTCGGGACGGCGTAACGCCGGATGGCACGCATCTCTATCCGGCCATGCCATACACGTCCTACGCGAAGATGACCGACGCTGACGTGGCAGAGCTCTACCACTATTTCATGCACGAAGTGCAGCCCGTCGACGCTATGACGCAGAAGACCCACTTGGACTTCCCATTCAGCATCCGCGCCTCGATGCTCGGCTGGAATGCGTTGTTTCATAGCCAGAAGCGTTTCACCCCGGACCCCGGCAAATCTGCCGAAGTGAATCGCGGCGACTATCTGGTCAACGCCCTGGCTCACTGCGATACCTGCCACACCCCGCGCAACGTGCTGATGGCCGCCGATAACAGTAGGCCACTTGCCGGCGGCGCACTGGGCAGTTGGTACGCGCCCAATATCACCTCTGACAAGACCAGCGGGATCGGTGCGTGGTCCAGCGATGAACTGGTGGCGTACCTGCGCACCGGCCATGTCGAAGGCAAGGCGCAGGCCGCCGGGCCGATGGCTGAAGCGGTCGAACATAGCCTGCAGTATCTGGACGAGGTCGACCTCAAGGCCATTGCCGCATACCTGTTGCAAACTCCACCGATCAACACCGGCGAGACCAAGGCGCGCCACGCGTTCGGCCAGGCCTCCACCGATGAGCTGACCCTGCGCGGCGGCAAGCCCGACGCCAACGCGGGCTGGCACATCTTCAGCGGCACCTGCGCCAACTGCCACCAGGCCAATGGCCAGGGCACCCGTGAATACCCCTCGCTGTTTCATAACACCGCCGCCAGTCGCAGTGACAATCTGATCGCCGCGATTGTGTACGGCGTGCACCGTGAAGTGGATGGCGTGGCCATCGACATGCCGGCATTCGGCCCGGATGCACTGTTCACCGATCGTCTCAACGACCAGCAGATCGCCGATGTGAGCAACTATGTCCTGTCCCGTTACGGCAACGACGCGTTGGTCGTGACCGCTGCCGATGTCGCCCAGGTTCGCGAGGGCGGGCCCAAGGCACCGTTGGCAGTGGTGGCCAAGTTCACCCTTCCGGCGATCCTCGTTGCCTGCATCCTGATTGCCTTGGTGGTGATCCTATTTTTCCGTCGCCGACGCCGGGAGGTTTGAACCATGGACTCATCCATCAATGCGCTCTCACGCCGCAGCCTGCTGCGTGGTTCGGTCACGCTGGGGCTGACCGCGCTGGTCAGCGGCCTGGTGCCCTGGCAATCAGCCATGGCCGCCGCCCAGTCAGATGCTGATTTTGTCGCCCTGTCACAGTTCCTGGTCAGCCGTCCGATCAACGCGGTGCTGGCGGCACGTTATTACGCAGCCTTGGACAAGCGTGCGCCGAACTTCTCGACCAACGCTATCGCCCTCAAGCAGTTGATCGCCGAGCGCGGCCTCAAGCATGTCGATGAATATCTGGCGCTGGCCGATGCCGATCCCTCGTTGAAGGCGACGGCCACCAGCATCATTTCTGCCTGGTACCTGGGCATTGTCGGCGAGCCGGCCGACGCCGAACTGATCGGCTACAGCGAAGCGCTGATGTACCGGCCAACCCGCGGCACCCTCATCATCCCCACTTACGGTGGTGGCCCGGATTCATGGGGCCCCAAACCTAAAGCGCCACAGGATTTCAAACTATGAGCAACGCTGATTTCGATGCCGACGTAGTCATCATCGGTTCTGGTGTCATGGGTGGGTTGATTGCGACCGGCCTGGCCAAGGCGAACAAGTCGGTGATCGTTCTTGAGGCAGGCCCTCGGGTCAATCGCCGCGATGTGGTAGAAACCTTCCGCAATGCGCCGGTCAAGCTGTCCCTGGCCAACGCCAAATTGCAAGGTGCCGGTTCGCCATACCCGAGCTTGCCGCACGCGCCGTCGACCTATGGCGATTACTTGCAACAGGTCGGTCCGGTCAAATACAACACCTCTTACCTGCGCGTCGTAGGCGGCACCACCTGGCACTTCGGCTCATCGCTGTGGCGCATGCTGCCGAACGATTTTCGCTTGAAGTCGCTGTATGGCCGCGGTCGTGACTGGCCGATCAGCTACGACGAGCTCGAGCCGTTCTACGCCCGCGCCGAAACGGAGCTGGGCGTCTCCGGTGTCGATGGCCAGGACGAAAGCGGGCAAGGCGGTGAGGCTTATCCGCCGCGTTCGATCCCGTACCCGATGGAGGGGCTCAAGCCCAGCTACATGTTCACCCGTCTTTCGGAAATGCTCGGCAAGGGCGGCTATAACCCAATCCTGGAGCCCAACGGCCGCGCCACTCGCCCGTATGGCAAGCGACCGCCGTGCGCTGGCAATAACAACTGCAACCCGGTGTGCCCGATTGCCGCCAAGTACGACGGTTCGATGCACATCGACGAGGCTGAGCGGCATGGTGCCAAGGTCCTGGAAAACTCGGTGGTGTACAAAATCGAGGCGGGGGAGGACGGCAAGATCACCGCTGTCTGGTACATGCGCCCCGACAA
The DNA here is from genome assembly GCF_057808775.1 of Pseudomonas sp. FG86. Classification (NCBI taxonomy): domain Bacteria; kingdom Pseudomonadati; phylum Pseudomonadota; class Gammaproteobacteria; order Pseudomonadales; family Pseudomonadaceae; genus Pseudomonas; species Pseudomonas sp. FG86. The sequence goes on from NZ_JBMDIS010000052.1 coordinate 16,264, forward strand.
ATCGACCCACAAGCTGACGGCGCGTTATTTCGTGCTGGCCGCCTATGGCATCGAATCGCCGAAGTTGCTGTTGATGTCGACTTCCGAGCAATACCCCAACGGCATTGCCAACTCGTCCGACCAAGTGGGTCGCAACCTGATGGACCATACCGGCATCAGCATGAATGTGATGACCAAGGAAGACATGTGGCCGGGCGAAGGTCCCACACAATTGCTGGTATACCTGAACAGCCGCGACGGGGCGTTCCGCAAGGACTACCCCGGCTACAAGATCAAGGTGCGCAACACCGTGCCAACATCGCAAATCACCTCCAACCTGATCGCCAAGGGCGTGTTGGGTTCCAAGCTGGATGAGCAGATTCGCCTGCAGTCGGCACGTTCGCTGAACTGGGCGGTCGACTTCGAAACCCTGCCGCTGCCAGAGAATCGCGTCACTCCGAGCAAGACCAAGTTCGACGCCATCGGCCTGCCGGTGCCAGAGATCTACTACAGCGTTCCTGACTATTGGCATGCCGGTAAAGAGAAAGCGCTGGAGGACTTCAAGCAGTTCGCCAAGTTGCTGGATGCGGACATCCTCAGTACCGACGTCGGCTTCCAGAACCGTCAGCACATCATGGGCACTACCATCATGGGCGATGACCCGAAGGATTCGGTGGTTGACCGCGATTGCCGCAGCCATGATCACGCGAATCTGTTTATTGCAGGCACCAGCGTGATGCCGTCGTCGTCTTGCGTGAACCCGACGCTGACCGGCGCCGCCTTGAGCATTCGTATTGCCGACGTACTGGTGAGCGAAGTCTGAGTCGACGGGTATTTGATTGTTGATTTTGATCGTTCCCATCGCGTGGGAACGATCAGCCCCCTCACGCCAAGGGCGCAGGGGGCTTTTTTGTAAGGCTTTGCATCAGTCGATGTATTCGAACACTTTCACAATCTTCTGTACGCCTGACACACCTTGCACCAGGTTGGCCGCACGGGTCGCTTCCGCCTGGGTCAGCAAGCCCATCAGGTAAACGATACCGTTGTCGGTCACGACTTTGATGCGCGAGCCAGGAATCGCGTTATCGGTCAGCATCTGCGCCTTGATCTTGGTGGTCAGCAAGGCATCGTTGCTGATAGCCAGCAGGGTGATCGGGTCCATCACCTGCAATTCGTTGTGGACCTTCTTGACCCGTTGAACAGTCGAGGCCGCTTGTTCGGCCTGGGCTTTCAGGTCGGCGCGCGGTGTTTGCCCGGCAAGCAGTACCACGCCGTTGAAGCTGGTCACGACGATACGCGACGCGCCGTTGCCCAGGTCTGGCGAGGCCTTGGCGATGTTGACTTCGACCTTTGTTTCGATCAACGAGTCGTCGATCTTGCTGCCAAAGGTACGGGTGCCCTTGTCGTCCTGGATGGGGGTGTCACGTGTCGCAGTGATTGCCGTGCTGCACCCGCTGATGCTGAGGCATAGCGTGATGGCCAATAGGCTGAGGCGTTTAACGGTCATTCTTCACTCCCGAACAGTTGGCTGTCGATCAGATCGCACAGGCAGTGGATCGCCAGCAGATGGACTTCCTGAATACGTGCGGTGACAGTGGCCGGGACGCGAATCTCCACATCCTCGGGCAACAGCAGCGACGCCATGCCGCCGCCATCGCGTCCGGTCAATGCTACGACAATCATTTCACGATCATGTGCGGCCTGGATCGCCTGAATAATATTCGCCGAGTTGCCGCTGGTGGAAATCGCCAGCAACACATCACCCGGTTGGCCCAGGGCACGGATTTGCTTGGAGAAGATTTCGTTGTAGCTGTAGTCGTTGGCGATCGAGGTGATCGTCGACGAATCTGTGGTCAAGGCAATGGCCGGCAGGCTCGGCCGCTCGCGCTCGAAGCGGTTGAGCAGTTCGGACGAGAAATGCTGGGCATCGCCGGCCGAACCGCCGTTGCCGCACGAAAGCATTTTGCCCTCGTTGAGCAAGGCATTGACCATGACCTGACTGGCTTGCTCGATGTGCGGTGCAAGTACGTCCATCGCCTGTTGCTTGGTGTCGATGCTGGCCTGGAAAAGCTGGCGAATTCGGGATTGCATGTCCATCTGTGTGACCTTAAGTAGCGCGGCTGTTTGGCACAGGTATGTGCAGCCCGCAAAGCAAAGAGCAAAAGTGTGTGGTGAAAATGTCCGGCGAATCAGCTGTCGAAGGCGTCTTTGAGCCAGGTCAGATCAGCAAGGCCTGCCGGTGTGCTTTCCATGGCAACCACATCGAAACGGCAGGGGGAGTCAGACCAGCGGTGCTCCTTGAGTAGGAAGTACTGCGCGGCGAGTATCAGCTTCTGACGCTTGCGCCCGTCAATACTGGCGAGCGCGCCACCCCATTGTGCGTGTTTTCTGTAGCGGACTTCGACGAATACTACTGTATCGCCGTCAAGCATGACCAGATCAAGCTCGCCGCGTTTACACAACCAGTTCTGCGCCAGAAGGCGCAGACCCTGTTGTTGCAGGTATTTCAGAGCTTGAAGTTCGGCATCCTTGCCGCTTTTTGCGCTGGACCGCTCAGGCATCAGCGTGGAGTATCAGGCAGGCGCTGGACCTCGCCGCCAACGAATTTCGCCCATGGCATCTGGCGGTCGACGCGCTGGTTGGGGCTGATACCCAGGCTGCCCGAAAGGCCATCAACCCGTGTATCCGGCAGGGCCTTGAGCTGACCCAGGCGTGGCGCCAGGCGGTAGGCATCGACACCCATTGCATACAGGCGGCCGAGGCTGCCATTGGCTTGTGGCCATTGCGCGGCGACCTGGTTGCGCAGCGGGTCGGTGGTGTTGAGCAGCCAAGGGGTTTCGCAGAACATCACGTTGGTCATGTCCAGGTACTGGTTCTTGTCGCCGCTGGCACTGAATACGTGGGACGTGGCGTACACCGGTACATCACCGGCGTATTGGAAGTTCAGGGTCGGCTTGATCTGCTGGGCCAGTTGCGGGGTCACGGCCAGGAAGATGAACTCGATGTCCTGGCGACGCGAAGGTTGCGCGGCCACGTCGGTGCCGACGGTGCTTTGCAGGCTCTTGGCGCGGCCTTCGCTTTTGCGCAGTTGGAACAAGTCGGCGATCTGCTGTGCAAGGGCGACCGGCTGGTCGACGTACTCGACGCCTACGACGGTGCCGCCATTGGCTTCCCAATCCTGGCGGAAGGCTTTGTAGACGCGCTCGCCCCATTCGCCACGCGGCACCATGGCAGCGGCGCGGTGCAGGCCATCGGCACGGGCGCGACGTGAGACTTCGCGGGCTTCGTCTTCAGCGGCCAGGCCGAACTGGAACAGCTGGGCCGGGCTTTGATCGGTCTCGCTGTAGTTCAGTGCCAGGGTGGTGATCGGTAATTGCGGACGTGCGCTGAGCTGTTTGACCAGTGGTTTTTCCAGCGGACCGACGACCAGTTGCACGCCGGCAGCCTGGGCCTTGGCGTAGAAGTCGTCGAGGGAGGCCAGGCGCGAGCTGTCGTAGAACTCGATCACCGGCGGTCGCTGGCCGGCTTGCTCAGCCTGGTAATGCGCAGCCATGAAACCTTCACGCAGCGCCTTGCCGACGGACGCCAGCGGGCCCTCCTGTGGCAGCAGCAGGGCGATCTTGTTCAGGGGCTGGCTGGCGAGTTCCTTGAGCTTGGTCAGCGGGGTTGGCAGTTGCACGGCCGCCGGGTGCCCTGGGTTCTGCGCGCGCCAGGTGTCGATCGCCGCCTGTTGTTGCTCCAGGGTGCCAGCGCCCTTGACGGCCTGGGCCAGGGTGATCCAGCCGTCCATTGTCGGGTTGCCGCTGGCTTGCAGTTGCTCGGCCGGGAGTGCGGCAATCAACGTCCAGATGGCTTCGTGGTTGCTCTTGGCGACATCACCGCTGAGCAATGGCGCCATGGCCACACGCTCGCGAGCCGCGGCCAGGGTCTGGCCATCGGCTTCATAGGCGCGAGCGTGCACGGTGCCGGTGCGGATCTGCTGCTCGGGCGGCAGATCCTTCAGGCTTTGCAGGCTAGGGTGGTTCAGGGCGGTCAACGCAGCCTTGGGCTGGTTGCGCGTCATCGCCAGTTCGGCGGCCAGGGTGCTGGCAAAGATTTGTGCGGCGGGTTTGAGAACATCCAGCGGCACCTGCGCAAGGATCTGCGACGAGCGGCCGGGGTTGTTCTGGCGGTAGGCCATGTCAGCCGCACTCAGGCGCAGCAAGGCCGCCTTTTCTGGCGTCTTGGCGGTGGTCGCCTGTTCGAGCAGTTGCTCGATACTGGCATCCGGGGTCCGTGGAAGGTCGCCAAGGCTGGACGAGGGCGAGCTGGCGCAAGCGGCCAACAAGGCAGCGAGGCAAAGGGCGGAGAGCAGCCGCAGGCAAGCGATCATGTAAGTGTCCTGATACCGATCAAATTAGCGTGGAATTGTACCCAAGCACTGGCCCAGGCGCGATGTTACTGGCGTGAAACTGTCGATTTAGGTCGTGTAAATGTTGCGATTGGCTGTGCACGGCTGAAAAGGCATCGGCTTCGATGGCATATTTTCAAGGCGTCTACGCGCTACAATGTGGCTTTTGCCAACCATCGAGGTGTGCGTTTTGACTGCTCCAGGTCCTTTGAATTCCACTGCAGGCTCGCTTTTTGTCGTGGCGACGCCCATTGGCAACCTGGACGATATCAGTGCGCGGGCGCTGAAAGTGTTGCGCGACGTTAAATTGATCGCGGCGGAAGATACCCGGCACTCCCAGCGTCTGATGCAGCATTTCGGTATCAGCACGCCATTGGCTGCGTGCCATGAGCATAACGAGCGCGAAGAAGGCAGTCGTTTTATCACGCGCCTGCTGGCAGGTGATGACGTGGCGCTGATCTCCGATGCCGGTACCCCGCTGATCTCTGACCCGGGTTATCACCTGGTTCGCCAGGCGCGTGCTGCGGGTATCAATGTAGTGCCTGTTCCGGGCGCATGCGCGCTGATCGCCGCTTTATCGGCAGCTGGATTGCCCTCCGATCGTTTTATTTTCGAGGGCTTCCTGCCGGCCAAGGCGGTCGGGCGTCGTGCTCGGCTCCAAGCGTTAAAGGAAGAGCCGCGTACATTGATCTTCTATGAGGCTCCCCACCGTATTCTGGAATGCCTGCAGGATATGGAGCTGGTGTTCGGTGGTGAACGCCTTGCACTGTTGGCGCGGGAGATTACCAAGACCTTCGAGACCCTCAAGGGACTGCCGCTGGAAGCGTTGCGCGCGTTTGTCGAGGGTGACAGCAATCAGCAACGAGGCGAATGCGTGGTGCTGGTGGCGGGCTGGAGTGCGCCAGAGTCCGAAGACGCGGTGGGCAGCGAAGCCATGCGCATCCTTGATCTGTTACTCAAGGAAATGCCCCTTAAGCGCGCGGCAGCCCTGGCGGCGGAAATTACCGGGGTGCGCAAGAATGTGTTGTATCAAGTTGCGCTGGATAAACAGAAAACCGAATAGTTCCGGGGGTAAGCCGGTATTTCGTCTGAAGGTGATGGCACTGCTATGCTTTTAGTACTTGTCCTAAGTCCCTCGTGCCGTTAACCTGCGCGGCGGAGAGTCGATTGGACAGTCGCTGCCTTCTATGAAAATTAGGAGGGGGAGGAAAGTCCGGGCTCCATAGGGCGAAGTGCCAGGTAATGCCTGGGAGGCGTGAGCCTACGGAAAGTGCCACAGAAAATAACCGCCTAAGCACTTCGGTGCCGGTAAGGGTGAAAAGGTGCGGTAAGAGCGCACCGCACGACTGGCAACAGTTCGTGGCTAGGTAAACCCCACTTGGAGCAAGACCAAATAGGGTCCCAAGGCGTGGCCCGCGCTGGGACCGGGTAGGTTGCTAAAGATGTCCAGTGATGGCCATCGTAGACGAATGACTGTTCAAGACAGAACCCGGCTTATAGATCGACTCTCCACCTTTTTCCTTCTGTCCGAATCTCGGGCAGAAAACCGGTAGTAACGCAAGAATCCCTCCCTGCTGAATCATTGGCAGATGCATCTTCGTAATACCAAAAAAATCTTACTCTTAATAAATTACATTAACTTTGAGCCATAGCTCTTTGAGCTATTTGTGCTTGTTGGGCCCAAAACATCGCCGAACTCTGGTTTCTCCTCCCTTTACGCTCCTAAATCTCCGTTCTGTAAGGCTTTTCCTTGAATCCGCGCCTTGACGGTGTGGTGGCCGCATTCCTATAGTGTGCGCAAGTGGCGGAAAGTGGCACAAAGTGGGTTTTTTGAACGTAAAACGCTAAAATTTGGAGAAACGCATCTGTGTTTCGCGGAGCTAACGCTATCAGTCTCGATGCAAAAGGCCGTCTCGCCATGCCGAGCCGGTATCGTGACGAGCTCATTTCGCGAAGTTCCGGGCAGTTGATTATCACCATCGATGCTGTTGACCCTTGTTTGTGTGTTTACCCGCTCGATGAGTGGGAGTTGATTGAAACCAAGTTGCGCGCTTTGCCTTCATTGCGTGAAGAGAACCGCCGCCTGCAGCGTTTGCTGATTGGTAATGCCGTCGACCTCGAGCTCGATGGCAGCGGTCGTTTCCTGGTGCCTCCGCGTCTGCGCGAGTACGCCAAGCTGGATAAGCGCGCAATGCTGGTGGGCCAACTGAACAAGTTCCAATTGTGGGACGAAGATGCCTGGGACGCTGTTTCTGCAGCGGACCTGGCTGCTATTCAACAACCGGGCGCCATGCCTGATGAACTGCGTGATTTGATCCTGTGACTATTGATAGCGGCTTTAACCACATCACCGTACTGCTTGACGAAGCCGTTGAGGCTCTCGCCGTACGCGCGGATGGCTGCTATTTGGATGGCACCTTCGGCAGAGGCGGGCACAGCCGGTTGATACTCAGCCAGCTCGGGCCCGACGGCAAGCTCCTCGGATTCGATAAAGACCCCCAAGCGATTGCCACCGGGCAAGCGCTAGCGGCCGAAGACGGCCGCTTTGTCGTTGTGCAGCGCAGCTTTGCCGAGCTGGGCGCGGAAGTTGCCGAGCGCGGCATGGCGGGCAAGGTGGCCGGGGTTTTGCTCGACCTGGGCGTGTCTTCGCCGCAGCTCGATGATCCGGAGCGCGGCTTCAGCTTCATGAACGACGGCCCGCTCGACATGCGCATGGACCCGACCCGTGGTGTCAGTGCTGCCCAGTTCATCGCCACCGCGCCAGTGGAAGAAATCGCCCGCGTGTTCAAGGAATACGGTGAAGAGCGCTTCGCCGGGCGCATGGCCCGTGCCGTGGTCGAGCGTCGGGAAATCCAGCCGTTCGAGCGCACCGCCGACCTGGCCGAAGTGCTGAAAGTCGCCAATCCTGCCTGGGAAAAGGGCAAGAACCCGGCTACCCGCGCATTCCAGGGCCTGCGTATTCACGTCAACAACGAATTGGGCGATCTGGAAGCCGGCCTCGAAGCCGCGCTGGAAGCCTTGGAAGTGGGGGGGCGCCTGGTGGTGATCAGCTTCCACTCCCTGGAAGACCGTATCGTCAAACTGTTCATGCGCCGCCTGGTCAAGGGCGAGTCCGACAACCTGCCGCGCAACCTGCCGGTGCGTTTCGAAGCCTTCGTGCCAAAAATCAAAATCCATGGCAAAGCGCAGTTCGCTTCCGAAGCCGAACTCAAGGCCAACCCACGTTCCCGTAGCGCTGTCATGCGTGTCGCGGAGAAGTTGCGGTGAGCAAGCTTTTCGCCAAGCCCCTTCCGGGCGGCAGCTTTTTTATGCTGCTGCTGTTTATCGGCGTGCTGGTGTCCGCGATTGCGGTGTCCTACAGCGCCCATTGGAATCGTCAACTGCTCAACACCCTGTACGGGGAATTGAGTGTGCGTGATAAAGCCCAGGCGGAGTGGGGCCGGCTGATTCTGGAGCAGAGCACCTGGACGGCCCACAGCCGTATTGAAGTGCTGGCGACCGAGCAACTGAAAATGCACATCCCGGGCGCGGCCGAAGTTCGCATGGTGGCGCCATGATGAAGCTCGAAGGTGCACTTTACCCGTGGCGCTTCCGTCTGGTGCTGGGCTTGTTGGCCCTGATGGTCGGCGCGATCGCCTGGCGCATCATCGACCTGCAAGTGGTTGACCGCGACTTCCTGATTGGCCAGGGCGATGCCCGCAGCCTGCGGCATATTCCGATTCCTGCGCACCGTGGCCTGATCACTGACCGTAACGGCGAACCACTGGCTGTCAGTACCCCGGTGACTACCCTGTGGGCCAACGCCAAGGAACTGCAGGTGGCCAAGGACAAATGGCCGCAACTCGCCGCCGCCCTGGGCCAGGACCCGAAGGCCTTGGCCGAGCGCCTGGAAGCCCAGGCCAATAAAGAGTTCATCTACCTGGTGCGCGGCCTGACCCCCGAGCAGGGCCAGCAGGTGCTCGACCTTAAAGTCCCCGGTGTCTACGGCATCGAGGAATTCCGTCGTTTCTATCCGGCCGGTGAAACCACCGCCCATATGGTGGGTTTTACCGACATCGATGACCATGGCCGCGAAGGTGTGGAGCTGGCCTACGATGAATGGCTGGCCGGGGTCCCCGGCAAACGACAGGTCATCAAGGATCGGCGCGGCAGACTGATCAAGGATGTCCAGGTCACCAAAAACGCCAAGGCCGGTAAGCCCTTGGCGTTGTCGATTGACCTGCGCCTGCAATACCTGGCCAACCGCGAGTTGCGCAACGCGATCATCGAGAACGGCGCCAAGGCCGGCAGCCTGGTGATCATGGACGTGAAGACCGGCGAGATCCTCGCCATGGTCAACCAGCCGACCTACAACCCGAACAACCGTCGCAACCTGCAACCGGCGATGATGCGCAATCGTGCAATGATCGACGTGTTCGAGCCAGGTTCGACCATGAAAGCCATCTCCATGAGTGCTGCCCTGGAAACCGGCCGCTGGAAGCCCAGCGACAAGGTCGAGGTGTATCCAGGCACCCTGCAGTTGGGCAAATACACCATTCGTGACGTGTCCCGTACCGAAGGGCCGGTGCTGGATTTGACAGGTATCCTGATCAACTCCAGTAACGTGGGCATGAGTAAGGTGGCCTTCGATATTGGCGGCGAAACCATCTACCACCTGGCGCAAAAAATCGGCCTGGGCCAACCCACCGGCCTCGACTTCCCGGGTGAGCGCGTCGGCAACCTGCCGAACTATCGCGACTGGAAAAAAGCCGAGACGGCCACGCTTTCCTACGGCTACGGCCTGTCCGTCACCGCCATCCAACTGGCCCACGCCTTCTCGGTGCTGGCCAACAATGGCCGCATGGTGCCGCTGAGCCTGATCCACGTTGACGAAGCGCCGAAAGCCACCCAGGTGATCCCGGAAAACGTCGCCAAGACCATGCAAGGCATGTTGCAACAAGTGATCGAAGCGCCGCGCGGTGTATTCCGCGCCCAGGTGCCGGCGTATCACGTGGCAGGCAAGTCCGGTACGGCACGTAAGACGTCGGTGGGTACCAAGGGTTACGCCGAGAACTCCTACCGCTCGCTGTTCGCCGGCTTCGGCCCGATGAGCGACCCGCGCTACGCCATCGTGGTTGTGATCGATGAACCAAGCAAAGCCGGTTACTTCGGTGGCCTGGTATCGGCGCCGGTGTTCAGCAAAGTGATGTCGGGCACCCTGCGCCTGATGAACATCACGCCGGATAACCTGCCGCCGACCCAACAAGCGAACGCCGGACCACCGGCCGCTGCTGCCAAAGCCAATGGAGGGCGCGGCTGATGTCCTTGAGCCTGAACAAGATTTTTGCCCACGCCGGTCGCGATCTGCTGATTCGCGAGTTGAGCCTGGACAGCCGCAACGTACGCGCCGGGGACCTGTTCCTCGCGGTGCCGGGCGGCAAGTACGATGGCCGTGCACATATCGCCGATGCCTTGCAACGCGGTGCGGCGGCCGTGGCCTATGAAGTGGAAGGCGCGACCGTGCTGCCGATCACTGACGTGCCGTTGATTCCGGTCAAGGGCCTGGCCGCGCAGCTGTCGGACATCGCCGGGCGCTTCTATGGTGACCCGAGCCGCCACCTGAACCTGATTGGCGTGACCGGTACCAACGGCAAGACCAGCGTGACCCAGTTGGTCGCCCAGGCCCTCGACCTGTTGGGCCAGCATTGCGGCATCGTCGGCACCCTCGGCACGGGCTTCTATGGCGCGCTGCAAAGCGGCCTGCACACCACGCCAAACCCGATTGCCGTGCAAGCGACGCTGGCTGACCTGAAAAAGGCCGGAGCCAAGGCGGTCGCCATGGAAGTCTCGTCCCACGGCCTGCATCAGGGGCGTGTGACGGCCCTGGCCTTTGATGTGGCAGTGATGACCAACCTGTCCCGCGATCACCTGGACTACCACGGCACCATGGAGGCCTACGCCGCCGAGAAGGCCAGGCTGTTTGCCTGGAATGACCTCAAGTGCCGGGTGGTCAACCTGGACGATGCCTTTGGCCGCCGACTGGCTGCCGAGGACCACGAAGCTCGCCTGATCAGCTACAGCCTGGAAGACGCCAGCGCGTACCTGTATTGCCGCGAAGCCCAGTTCAATGACGAAGGCGTGCGTGCCACGCTGGTGACGCCACAAGGCGAACACCATTTGCGCAGCACCTTGCTCGGGCGCTTCAACCTGAGCAATCTCCTCGCTGCTGTCGGCGCATTGCTTGGCCTGGATTACGCCCTGGATGAAATCCTGCGCGTGCTGCCGAAGCTGGAAGGCCCCGCTGGGCGCATGCAGCGCCTGGGTGGGGGCAAGCAGCCGCTGGTGGTGGTCGATTACGCTCACACCCCGGATGCGCTGGAAAAGGTCCTGCTGGCCCTGCGCCCCCACGCCAAGGGCAAGTTGCTCTGCCTGTTTGGCTGTGGCGGTGACCGTGACCGTGGCAAACGCCCGTTGATGGCTGAAATCGTCGAGCGTCTGGCCGATGGTGTACTCGTCACCGACGACAATCCGCGCAGTGAAGACCCGAGCCAGATTTTCGCTGACATCCGCGCAGGCTTCCAGGATGTGTCCAAGGTTGCCTTCGTCGCCGGTCGTGGCGCGGCCATTGCCCAATTGATCGCCAGCGCCAGCGCTGACGACGTGGTGGTCCTGGCCGGTAAAGGCCACGAGGATTACCAGGAAATCAACGGCCAACGCCATGCCTTCTCCGATCTGGTCGAGGCTGATCACGCCTTGACTGCCTGGGAGGCCGCCCATGCTTAAAGCCATGAAGTTCAGCGAACTGACCCAGCCCCTGTCGGGCCGCGTGCTGTCCGGTGATTGCAGTTTCAACGGTGTCAGCATCGACAGCCGCGCAATCAAGCCGGGCCAATTGTTCGTCGCCCTGGCCGGGCCGCGTTTCGACGGTCACGACTACCTGAATGAAGTCGCCGCCAAAGGCGCCGTCGGTGCTTTGGTGCAGCGCGAAGTGGCGGATTCGACCTTGCCGCAATTGCTGGTGGCCGATACACGCCTGGCCCTGGGCCAGCTCGGGGCGCTGAACCGTGCGGCCTTCGATAAACCCGTGGCCGCCATCACCGGTTCCAGCGGCAAGACCACGGTCAAGGAGCTGCTCGCCGGTGTCCTGCGTACGCGCGGGCCGGTGCTCGCTACACGTGGCAACCTGAACAATGATTTCGGCGCACCGTTGACCCTGCTCGAACTGGCCCCGGAACACACGGCGGCGGTGATCGAACTGGGCGCTTCGCGCATCGGCGAAATCGCCTACACCGTGGCGCTGACCAAACCCCACGTCGCGATCATCAACAACGCCGGGACTGCCCATGTGGGCGAGTTCGGCGGCCCGGAGAAAATCGTCGAGGCCAAGGGGGAAATCCTCGAAGGCCTGGATGCCTCGGGCACCGCTGTATTGAATCTGGACGACAAGGCCTTCGAGACCTGGAGTGTACGTGCCGCCGGTCGCAAGGTCCTGACGTTTGCCGTGCTGAACGCCACGGCCGATTTCCATGCATCCGACATCACCGTCGATGCCCGTGGCTGCCCGTCCTTTACCTTGCACACCCCGCAAGGGCGTGAGCATGTGCAGTTGAATCTGCTGGGCAACCACAACGTCGCCAACGCCTTGGCTGCCGCCGCTGCCGCTTACGCCCTGGGCGTTTCGCTGTTCGGTATCGCCACCGGCCTGGGTGCGGTACAGCCGGTCAAGGGCCGCACGGTGGCGCAACTGGCGACCAACGGCATGCGCGTGATCGATGACACCTATAACGCCAACCAGTCCTCGGTCTGCGCCGCCATTGACCTGCTCAAGGGCTTCGACGGGCGCAAGGTGCTGGTGCTGGGCGACATCGCCGAACTGGGCGATTGGGCCGAACAGTCCCATCGCGAAGTCGGTGTCTACGCCAGCGATAAAGTCGACGCCCTCTACGCCGTTGGCCCGCACATGGCTCACGCCGTCGCGGCCTTCGGCCCTGGCGCGCGGCATTTCGCGACCCAGGCCGAGTTGATCCAGGCGCTGGGCGTGGCTGAACACGACAAACACACAACCATTTTGATCAAGGGATCGCGCAGCGCGGTGATGGAAAACGTCGTCGCGGCCTTGTGTGGCTCAAGTACGGAGAAACATTAATGCTGCTGCTGCTGGCTGAGTATCTGCAACAGTTCCACAAAGGCTTCGCGGTCTTTCAGTACCTGACCCTGCGCGGGATCCTGGGTGTGCTGACTGCGCTGTCTTTGTCGCTGTTCCTGGGGCCGTGGATGATCCGCACCCTGCAGAACCTGCAAATTGGTCAATCGGTTCGTAATGACGGCCCGCAGTCGCACCTGTCCAAATCTGGCACCCCGACCATGGGCGGTGCATTGATCCTGTCGTCCATCGGCATCAGCACCTTGCTCTGGGCTGACCTGCACAACCGCTACGTGTGGGTGGTGTTGCTGGTGACCCTGTTGTTCGGCGCTATCGGCTGGGTCGATGACTACCGCAAAGTGATCGAGAAAAACTCCAAAGGGCTGCCAAGCCGCTGGAAGTATTTCTGGCAGTCGGTGTTCGGCCTTGCCGCTGCGATCTTCCTCTACACCACCGCGCCAAGCGCCGTGGAAACCACCTTGATCATCCCGATGCTCAAGGACGCCAGCATTCCACTGGGCATTGGCTTTGTCGTACTGACGTACTTCGTCATCGTCGGCTCCAGCAACGCGGTGAACCTGACCGACGGCCTCGATGGCCTGGCGATCATGCCGACGGTGATGGTCGGCGGTGCGCTCGGCATCTTCTGCTACCTGTCGGGTAACGTGAAATTCGCCGAATACCTGCTGATCCCCTATGTGCCGGGTGCCGGTGAACTGATTGTGTTCTGCGGCGCATTGATTGGTGCGGGCCTGGGCTTCCTGTGGTTCAACACCTATCCCGCACAAGTCTTCATGGGTGACGTTGGCGCACTGGCGCTGGGCGCGGCCCTGGGCACCATCGCGGTGATCGTTCGCCAGGAAATCGTGCTGTTCATCATGGGCGGTGTGTTCGTGATGGAAACCCTGTCGGTGGTCATCCAGGTGGCCTCCTTCAAATTGACCGGGCGCCGCGTGTTCCGCATGGCGCCGATTCACCACCACTTTGAACTCAAGGGCTGGCCTGAGCCGCGCGTGATTGTCCGTTTCTGGATCATCACCGTGATTCTGGTCCTGGTCGGCCTTGCCACCCTGAAACTGAGGTAGAAACGAGTGTCCCTGATCGCTTCAGACCACTTCCGCATCGTTGTCGGCCTCGGCAAGAGCGGCATGTCCCTGGTTCGCTTCCTGGCGAACCGGGGCAAGCCGTTTGCCGTGGCCGATACGCGGGAAAATCCACCGGAGCTGGTCACGCTGCGCCGTGACTACCCGCACGTGGAAGTGCGTTGTGGCGAGTTGGATGTGGAGTTTCTGTGCCGTGCCGATGAGCTCTACGTGAGCCCCGGCCTGGCCTTGGCGACACCGGCCCTGCAAGCTGCAGCCGCGCGTGGCGTGAAGCTGTCCGGTGACATCGACCTGTTCGCGCGTCACGCCAAGGCGCCGATCGTGGCCATCAGCGGCTCCAACGCGAAAAGCACCGTGACCACCCTGGTCGGCGAAATGGCGGCTGCGGCCGGCAAGCGCGTGGCGGTGGGCGGCAACCTCGGGACACCGGCGCTGGACCTGCTCAGCGACGACGTCGAGCTGTACGTCATGGAGCTGTCGAGCTTCCAACTGGAGACCACCCACGACCTGGGTGCCGAAGTCGCCACCGTATTGAATGTCAGCGAAGACCACATGGACCGCTACAGCGGCCTGCCGGCCTATCACCTGGCCAAGCACCGGATTTTCCGCGGTGCCAGGCAAGTGGTGGTCAACCGCCAGGATGCCCTGAGCCGTCCGCTGATGGGCGAGGGCTTGCCGTGCTGGACCTTCGGCCTGGGCAAACCCGACTTCAAGGCCTTTGGCATCCGCGAAGAGAACGGCGAGAAATACCTGGCCTTCGAATTCCAGAACCTGATGCCCGTGCGCGAACTTAAAATCCGTGGTGCGCATAACCAGTCCAATGCCCTCGCGGCCTTGGCGCTCGGGCATGCCGTTGGCCTTCCGTTCGACGCCATGTTGTCGAGCCTGCGTTCCTTTGCCGGCCTTGAGCATCGCTGCCAATGGGTGCGTGACCTCGATGGTGTCAGCTATTACAACGATTCCAAGGCCACCAACGTCGGCGCCGCACTGGCTGCCATCGAAGGCCTGGGGGCCGATATCAAGGGCAAGCTGGTGCTGATTGCCGGTGGCGACGGCAAGGGCGCCGACTTCAAGGACCTTAAAGGTCCGGTGGCCGCCCATTGCCGTGCCGTGGTGCTGATGGGCCGCGATGCCGACCTGATCGCCGCCGCCCTGGGGGACGCCGTGCCGCAAGTGCGCGCCACCTCCCTGGACAACGCTATCGCCCAGTGCAAGGCCTTGGCCCAGCCGGGCGATGCGGTGTTGCTGTCGCCGGCCTGTGCGAGTCTCGACATGTTCAAGAACTACGAAGAGCGCGGCCAGTTGTTCGCTCGCGCCGTGGAGGCCTTGGCATGAATATCAACTTGCGCAACATCATCAAGCCGTACCCTTCGCCGATTATTACCGGGCGCGGTATCGACCTGGATTTCCCGATGCTCGCCGGTTGCCTGGCGCTGCTCGGACTGGGCCTGGTGATGATCACCTCGGCGTCTTCCGAAGTGGCCGCCGTGCAGTCGGGCAACACCCTGTACATGATGATCCGTCACCTGGTGTACCTGGTGATCGGCCTCGGGGCGTGCATCGTCACCATGATGATCCCCATCGCCACCTGGCAGCGCCTGGGTTGGCTGATGCTGATCGGTGCTTTTGGCTTGCTGGTCATGGTGATCCTGCCCGGCATTGGCCGTGAGGTGAACGGTTCGATGCGCTGGATCGGCTTCGGTGCATTCAACGTGCAGCCGTCCGAGATCGCCAAGGTGTTCGTGGTGATCTACCTCGCCGGTTACCTGGTGCGTCGCCAGAAAGAAGTGCGCGAAAGCTGGATGGGCTTCTTCAAGCCATTCATCGTGCTGCTGCCCATGGCCGGCCTGTTGCTGATGGAACCTGACTTTGGTGCCACCGTCGTGATGATGGGGGCAGCTGCGGCCATGCTGTTCCTCGGCGGCGTGGGCCTGTTCCGCTTCACCTTGATGGTGGTGCTGGCGGTCGCTGCGGTGACCGTGCTGGTACAAGCGCAACCTTACCGGATGGCGCGCCTGATCACCTTCACCGACCCATGGTCCGACCAGTTCGGTTCCGGCTACCAGTTGACCCAGGCGCTGATCGCCTTCGGGCGCGGCGAGTGGCTGGGCGTGGGCCTGGGCAACAGCGTGCAGAAGCAGTTCTACCTGCCGGAAGCGCACACCGACTTCGTGTTCTCGGTGCTCGCCGAAGAGCTTGGCGTGGTCGGTTCGCTGTGTACCGTCGCGCTGTTCGTGTTCGTGTGTGTGCGCGGCATGTACATCGGCCTGTGGGCCGAGAAGGCCAAACAGTATTTTGCCGCTTATGTGGCATATGGCTTGTCGTTCCTGTGGATCGGCCAGTTCCTGATCAATATCGGTGTGAACGTCGGCCTGCTGCCGACCAAGGGCCTGACCTTGCCGTTCCTCAGTTATGGCGGCAGTTCGTTGGTGATTTGCTGCGCCTGCCTGGGGTTATTGCTGCGCATCGAGTGGGAGAGTCGAACCCACCTGGGCAGCGAAGAGATGGAGTTCAGCGAAAGCGACTTCGCCGAGGAGCCGACTCATGGGCGCTAACGTGCTGATCATGGCAGGCGGCACCGGGGGCCACGTGTTCCCGGCCCTGGCTTGTGCCCGCGAATTCCAGAACCGTGGCTACACCGTGCACTGGCTGGGGACGCCGCGTGGCATTGAAAACGAACTGGTGCCGAATGCCGGGCTGCCGCTGCACCTGATCAACGTCAGCGGCCTGCGTGGCAAGGGCAAGTTGTCTTTGCTCAAGGCGCCGTTCGTGTTGCTCAAGGCGGTGTGGCAGGCGCGCAAGGTCATTCGTGAATTGAAGCCGGTGTGTGTGCTTGGCTTTGGCGGCTATGTGACAGGCCCTGGCGGTGTTGCCGCGAAGCTCGCGGGAGTGCCGGTGATCGTGCATGAGCAGAACGCCGTGGCCGGCACGGCCAACCGTTTGCTCGTGCCTTTGGCGGCGCGGGTGTGTGAAGCGTTCCCCAACACCTTCAGTGCCTCGGACAAACGTCGCACCACCGGTAATCCGGTGCGCACCGAGCTGTTCATGGCCATCGCCCGTGAAGCATTGGCCGGGCGCAAGGCGCACCTACTGGTCCTGGGCGGAAGCCTGGGTGCCGAGCCGCTGAACAAATTGCTGCCGGAAGCGGTGGCGCAATTGCCTGTGCAATTGCGCCCGGAAATCTTCCACCAGGCGGGCAAGCATCACGATGAAGTGACCGCCGCGCGTTATCGCGAGGCAGGTGTGGAGGCCAATGTGCAGCCCTTCATCAAGGACATGGCCCATGCCTATGGCTGGGCCGACCTGGTGGTCTGTCGCGCTGGTGCGCTGACCGTCAGTGAACTGGCCGCTGCCGGGCTGCCGTCGTTACTGGTGCCTTTGCCCCATGCGATCGACGATCACCAGACCCGCAACGCCGAATATTTGGCCGGGGAGGGCGCTGCCTTCCTGCTGCCGCAAAGAACGACTGGCGCCGCCGATTTGGCCGCACGCCTGACCGAGGTTTTGATGCAACCGGAACGACTCAACAGCATGGCGAGCACCGCAAGCCGCCTGGCCAAGCCTGACGCAACCCGCACCGTGGTCGATATCTGCCTGGAGGTGGCCCATGGTTGAGAATCAGAAAGCCATGCCGCAACCAGAGATGCGCCGCATCCGCCGCATCCACTTCGTCGGTATCGGCGGCGTGGGCATGTGCGGTATTGCCGAGGTGTTGCTGAACCTCGGCTACCAGGTGTCGGGCTCCGACTTGAAAGAGTCGCCGGTCACCGATCGCCTGAAGTCCTTTGGCGCACAGATTTTTATCGGCCACCGCGCCGAGAACGCCACCGAGGCTGACGTGCTGGTAGTGTCCAGCGCTGTGAACACGTCCAACCCGGAAGTGGCCACCGCCCTTGAGCGCCGCATTCCCGTGGTGCCACGCGCCGAGATGCTGGCCGAGCTGATGCGCTATCGCCACGGCATCGCCGTTGCCGGCACCCACGGCAAGACCACCACCACCAGCCTCATTGCCTCGGTGTTCGCGGCCGGTGGCCTGGATCCGACCTTCGTCATCGGTGGCCGCCTGAATGCAGCCGGCACCAATGCCCAGCTCGGCACCAGCCGCTACCTGATCGCCGAAGCCGACGAGAGCGATGCCAGCTTCCTGCACCTGCAACCGCTGGTGGCCGTGGTCACCAATATCGACGCCGACCACATGGCGACCTACGACGGTGACTTCAACAAGTTGAAGAAAACCTTCGTCGAGTTCCTGCACAACCTGCCGTTCTATGGGCTGGCGGTGGTGTGCCTGGATGATCCGGTGGTGCGTGAAATCCTGCCCCTGGTCAAGCGCCCGACCGTGACCTACGGCTTCAGCGAAGACGCCGACGTGCGCGCGATCAATGTGCGCCAGGAAGGCATGCAAACCTTCTTTACCGTGCTGCGTCCCGACCGCGAGCCACTGGACGTGTCGGTGAACATGCCGGGCAACCACAACGTGCTCAATTCCCTGGCGACCATCTGCATCGCTTCTGACGAGGGCGTCAGCGATGAGGCCATCGTCGAAGGCCTGTCGTGCTTTGCCGGCGTGGGCCGTCGCTTCCAGGTCTACGGCCAGTTGCCGGTGGAAGGTGGCGACGTGATGCTGGTGGACGACTACGGCCACCACCCGACCGAAGTCGCCGCGGTGATCAAGGCCGTGCGTGGTGGCTGGCCGGAGCGTCGCCTGGTGATGGTCTACCAGCCGCACCGCTACAGCCGTACCCGCGACCTGTACGACGATTTCGTCAATGTATTGGCCGATGCCAACGTGCTGCTCTTGATGGAAGTCTACCCAGCCGGTGAAGAGCCTATCCCGGGTGCCGACAGCCGCAAGCTGTGCAACAGCATCCGTCAGCGTGGCCAGTTGGACCCGATCTACATCGAGCGCGGCGTGGACCTGGCGCCGATCGTCAAGCCGTTGCTGCGTGCCGGCGATATCCTGCTGTGCCAGGGTGCCGGTGATATTGGCGGCCTTGCGCCGAAATTGCTCGCCAGCCCGCTGTTTGCAGCCGCGCAGGGGAAGTCGAAATGACCCTGAATTACGACGCCCTGTTCTCTACCATCGCGCCTGCCGACTTCGGCCGCGTGGCGGTATTGTTCGGCGGCAAGAGCGCCGAGCGCGAAGTGTCGCTCAAGTCCGGCAATGCCGTGCTTGAAGCCCTGCAAAGCGCTGGCGTGAATGCGTTCGGGATCGACGTGGGCGATGACTTCCTCGCCCGCCTGCAGGCCGAGAAGATCGACCGCGCCTTTATCATCCTGCACGGTCGTGGCGGTGAAGATGGCAGCATGCAGGGCCTGCTGGAGTGCGCAGGCATTCCTTACACCGGCAGCGGTATCCTGGCTTCCGCGCTGGCGATGGACAAGTTGCGCACCAAGCAGGTGTGGCACAGCCTGGGTATTCCAACCCCGCGCCACAGTGTCCTGTGCAGCGAAGACGATTGTATTTCCGCAGCCAAGGAACTGGGCCTGCCTTTGATCGTCAAACCAGCCCATGAAGGCTCCAGTATCGGCATGGCCAAAGTGAACTCGGCCGCCGAATTGATCGACGCATGGAAAGCGGCAAGTACCTACGATTCGCAAGTGTTGGTGGAACAGTGGATCCAGGGTCCCGAGTACACCATCGCCACCCTGCGTGGCCAGGTATTGCCGCCCATCGCATTGGGCACGCCCCACACCTTTTACGACTACGACGCCAAGTACCTGGCTTCCGATACCCAGTACCGGATCCCGTGCGGCCTTGACGCAACCAAAGAACAGGAATTGATGGACCTCACGGCGAAAGCCTGTGAGGCGCTGGGTATCGCCGGTTGGGCGCGGGCAGACGTGATGCAGGATGACCAAGGGAATTTCTGGTTCCTGGAAGTCAACACCGCACCCGGTATGACCGACCACAGCCTGGTCCCTATGGCCGCTCGCGCCGCCGGTCTGGATTTCCAGCAGTTGGTGCTGGCCATTCTCGCAGCAAGCATTGAGGCTCGAGGCTAAGACATGAAAGGCGCATCGCTTCGTCATCAGCCCCCCGCACCCGGCCGCAAGCCGGTGCCACGGGGTGCCAGTCGAATGGTGGCTAAAGAGCCGATGTCGGCGCGCCTGCCGAAAGCCAACTTTGGTTTTATCAAGGCGCTGTTCTGGCCGGTGCTGCTGGTGGTGCTGGGCTTCGGCACTTACGAAGGCGCACAGCGTCTATTGCCGTATGCCGACCGGCCGATCACCAAGATCAGCGTGCAGGGCGACTTGAGCTACATCAGCCAGCAAGCGGTGCAGCAGCGCATCGGGCCGTTCCTCGCCGCGAGCTTCTTCACCATCGACCTGGCCGGCATGCGCCGGGAGCTGGAACAGATGCCGTGGATCGCCCATGCCGAAGTCCGTCGCGTCTGGCCGGACCAGGTGACGATCCGCCTGGAAGAACAACTGCCCGTGGCCCGTTGGGGTGACGAAGCGCTGTTGAACAACCAGGGCCAGGCGTTCACGCCGCGTGAGCTGGCCAACTACGAGCACCTGCCGCAGTTGTTCGGGCCGCAGCGGGCGCAACAGCAAGTGATGCAGCAGTACCAGGCCTTGAGCCAGATGCTGCGGCCACTGGGCTTCTCCATTGCACGCCTGGAACTGCGTGAGCGGGGCAGCTGGTTTTTGACGACCGGGGCAGGCAGTTCCGGCCCGGGCATCGAGTTGTTGCTGGGACGCGACCACCTGGTGGAAAAGATGCGCCGCTTCATCGCCATCTATGACAAGACCTTGAAAGAACAGATTACGAACATTGCGAGCGTCGACCTGCGTTACGCCAACGGCCTTGCCGTCGGCTGGCGTGAACCGGCTGCGCCCACGGCAGCGCAACCCGCTGTCGCGAAGAATTAAGAAGAGGCAGGACCCATGGCAAACGTGCAAAGCGGCAAAATGATCGTCGGTCTCGATATCGGCACCTCCAAGGTGGTGGCGCTGGTGGGCGAGGTCGGGGAAGACGGCACGATCGAAATCGTCGGTATTGGCACGCATCCGTCCCGGGGCCTGAAGAAGGGCGTGGTGGTGAACATCGAGTCCACCGTGCAATCGATCCAGCGCGCCATTGAAGAAGCGCAGCTGATGGCCGGTTGCCGGATTCACTCGGCGTTCGTCGGCGTGGCCGGCAACCATATCCGCAGCCTGAACTCCCACGGCATCGTGGCGATCCGCGACCGTGAAGTCAGCTCGGCCGACCTCGAGCGCGTGCTCGACGCCGCCCAGGCCGTGGCGATCCCGGCTGACCAGCGCGTGTTGCACACCCTGCCGCAGGACTACGTGATCGACAACCAGGAAGGCGTGCGCGAGCCCCTGGGCATGTCGGGCGTACGCCTGGAGGCCAAGGTCCACGTGGTGACCTGCGCCGTCAACGCCGCGCAGAACATTGAGAAGTGCGTGCGCCGCTGCGGCCTGGAAATCGACGACATCATCCTTGAGCAACTGGCTTCGGCCTACTCGGTACTGACCGACGACGAAAAAGAACTGGGCGTATGCCTGGTGGATATCGGCGGCGGCACCACCGACATCGCGATCTTCACCGAGGGTGCGATCCGTCACACCGCCGTGATCCCGATTGCAGGCGACCAGGTCACCAACGACATCGCCATGGCGCTGCGTACACCGACCCAGTACGCCGAAGAAATCAAGATTCGCTACGCCTGCGCCCTGGCCAAGCTGGCGGGTGCCGGTGAGACCATCAAGGTGCCAAGCGTGGGCGACCGTCCACCGCGCGAACTGTCGCGCCAGGCCTTGGCCGAAGTGGTCGAACCACGCTACGACGAGCTCTTCACCCTGATCCAGGCTGAACTGCGCCGCAGCGGCTACGAAGATTTGATCCCGGCCGGCATCGTGCTGACAGGTGGTACCTCGAAGATGGAAGGCGCGGTCGAACTGGCCGAGGAAATCTTCCATATGCCGGTGCGCCTGGGCGTGCCCCATGGCGTCAAGGGCCTGGGCGATGTCGTGCGCAACCCGATTTATTCCACCGGTGTGGGTTTGCTGTTGTACGGGCTGCAAAAGCAGACCGATGGCATTTCCCTGTCGGGCCCGAGCAACCGAGACAGCTACCGCAGCGACGACGAAGCCAAAGCGCCGTTGTTCGAGCGGTTGCAGGCTTGGATCAAAGGCAATTTCTAACGATTTACCGCAACACCGCAACACGGCAAAAAAGCAGTAGGCGAAAAAACTAGAGAAAACGAAAGGAGAGGGAACATGTTCGAACTCGTAGACAACATCCCCGCCAGCCCGGTCATCAAAGTGATCGGTGTCGGCGGTGGCGGCGGCAACGCTGTCAACCATATGGTCAAGAGCAACATTGAAGGCGTTGAATTCATCTGCGCCAACACTGATGCCCAGGCGCTGAAAAGCATCGGCGCGCGGACCATCCTGCAATTGGGCACAGCCGTGACCAAGGGCCTCGGCGCTGGCGCCAATCCGGAAGTCGGCCGTCAAGCCGCCCTGGAAGACCGCGAGCGTATTGCTGAAGTGCTGCAAGGCACCAACATGGTGTTCATCACCACTGGCATGGGCGGCGGTACCGGTACCGGTGCGGCGCCAATCATTGCCGAAGTGGCCAAGGAAATGGGGATCCTGACGGTTGCCGTCGTGACCCGTCCGTTCCCGTTCGAAGGCCGCAAGCGCATGCAGATCGCCGACGAAGGTATCCGTCTGCTGTCTGAAAGCGTTGACTCGTTGATCACCATCCCCAACGAGAAATTGCTGACCATCCTGGGCAAGGACGCGAGCCTGCTGTCCGCGTTTGCCAAGGCTGACGATGTACTGGCCGGTGCCGTTCGCGGTATTTCCGACATCATCAAGCGCCCGGGGATGATCAACGTCGACTTTGCCGACGTACGTACTGTCATGAGCGAAATGGGCATGGCGATGATGGGCACTGGCTGCGCCAGCGGTCCGAACCGTGCACGCGAAGCCACTGAAGCGGCCATCCGCAACCCGCTGCTGGAAGACGTGAACCTGCAAGGCGCACGCGGCATCCTGGTGAACATCACCGCCGGTCCTGACCTGTCCCTGGGCGAGTACTCCGACGTGGGTAGCATCATCGAAGCCTTCGCTTCCGAGCACGCAATGGTCAAGGTCGGTACCGTTATCGATCCGGACATGCGCGATGAACTGCACGTGACCGTGGTTGCAACTGGCCTGGGCGCGAAAATCGAGAAGCCTGTGAAGGTCATCGACAATACCGTTCATACCAGCCACGCCAGCCAGTCGGCTGCCGCTCCAGCGCCTTCGCGCCAGGAACTGCCGTCGGTGAACTACCGTGACCTGGATCGTCCGACCGTGATGCGCAACCAGGCTCAGGCCGGTGCTGCGGCGTCCCGTAGCCCGAATCCGCAAGATGATCTGGACTACCTGGACATCCCGGCTTTCCTGCGTCGTCAGGCCGATTAATGGAATGTATCAGGGCTATGAAGGTGATTGGTGTTCAGCAAAGGTCTGGTCTGCTATTATCGCCAGCCTTTGTTGATACCAGTTCGCAATTTGCGCTGAAGCGGTCCAAGCCATGATTAAACAACGCACCCTGAAGAATATTATTCGTGCCACAGGTGTAGGTCTGCACTCCGGGGAGAAGGTATACCTGACCCTCAAGCCTGCACCTGTCGACACCGGCATCGTGTTTGTGCGTGCCGACCTGGACCCTGTGGTGCAGATTCCTGCTCGCGCGGAAAATGTTGGCGAAACCACGATGTCGACCACGTTGGTCAACGGTGACGTCAAAGTGGACACGGTGGAGCACTTGCTCTCGGCCATGGCCGGTTTGGGCATCGATAACGCCTACGTCGAGCTCTCCGCGTCCGAAGTCCCGATCATGGATGGCAGCGCTGGACCCTTCGTATTCTTGATTCAATCTGCCGGCCTGGAAGAACAGGACGCAGCCAAGAAGTTCATACGCATTCTGCGGGAAGTGACAGTAGAAGACGGCGACAAGCGCGCCACCTTCGTCCCGTTCGAAGGCTTTAAAGTGAGCTTTGAGATCGATTTCGACCACCCGGTATTCCGTGACCGCACCCAAAGTGCAAGCGTGGATTTTTCCAGCACTTCGTTCGTAAAAGAAGTCAGCCGCGCCCGTACCTTTGGTTTCATGAGTGACATCGAGTACCTGCGCAAGCACAACCTCGCACTCGGCGGCAGCGTTGAAAACGCCATTGTGGTCGACGCGGATGGTGTACTGAACGAAGACGGCCTTCGCTATGAAGACGAATTCGTGAAGCACAAGATCCTCGATGCAATCGGTGACCTCTACCTGCTGGGCAATAGCCTGATAGGCGAGTTCAAAGGCTTCAAGTCGGGCCACGCCCTTAACAACCAGCTGCTGCGCAAGTTGATTGAGCAGACAGACGCTTGGGAAGTCGTGACCTTCGAAGATGCCAGCACCGCACCGATCTCTTACATGCGTCCCGTTGCGGCGGTGTAAGTAACAACTCTCTTTCTTTAGTTTTGAAAGGCTGCCTTCGGGTGGCCTTTTTTTATGTCCGTTGCAACAGCGCCGCCCCCTGTAGGAGCGAGCTTGCTCGCGAAAAACCTGAGTGCGCCGCAATAAACCTGGTGCCCGCGTTATCGTTGACGTTCTTCGCGAGCAAGCTCGCTCCTACAGGGGCTAGGTTGCGGCATCGACAATGCAGTTTCGGCCACTGTGCTTGGCTTCATACAGCGCCTGGTCCGCACTCAGCATCAACGCCTCCAATGACATGCGGCTGCGTTTGTCCCAAGTGCTCATGCCGATGCTGACGGTAATCGGCCGTTCATCTTCCGCCACCCGTGGCAAGTGCTCGACGCTGCTGCGGATATGCTCGGCGATCAGCCAGGCGCCCTTGGCGTCGGTGTCGGGCAGCACCACCGCGAATTCCTCCCCGCCATAGCGCGCCGCCAGGTCAGCCGGGCGGCGGATATTGTTGCCGATCACCTGGGCCACGGTGCGCAACGCTTCGTCGCCGCCACTGTGGCCATGGCGGTCGTTGAACGCCTTGAAGTGGTCCACGTCGATCATCAGCAGTGTCAGCGGTTCTGTGGAGCGTTGGGCGCGATCCCATTCCAGACGCAGGCGCTCGTCAAGGACGCGGCGGTTGGGCAGGCCCGTCAGGGCATCGGTGGCTGCTTGTTCTGACAGCACTCTCTCCGCACGATAGCGCCGGCGCAGTTCCCGGCGCAGCATCCAGGTGAGCCACAACAAGCCGATACACAGGATGCCTGTGGCGCCACTGGTGAGCAGTGCGGCGCGTTTCCAGGGGGCGAATACGTCTTCACTGGGGAGCGCCACCACCACGATCAGCGGCAGTTCGCCGACATTGGTGAACGTGTACAGGCGCTCCTTGCCGCTGACGGTGGAGACGGCCTGGAAGCTGCCGCTTCCATCGCGCAGCATGCGTTTGAAGTTCGGTCGCTCGCTCAGGTCTTTGTCGATCATGTCGCGTTCAAGCAACGGTTGCTGAGCCAGCAGGATGCCTTTGTTGTTCAGCAGGTTGACGCTGCTGCCGTTGCCGATCGTCAGGGTGCTGAACAACTGGTCGAAATACGCCAGGCGCATGGTGGCGACCGCAACGCCGGCGAACTCACCATTGGGCCCCGACACGCGCCGGCTGAATGCCATGCGCCAGACCTGGTCGCAGTCGCAATGGATCTGGAACGGTCGGCTGATAAACAAGCCCGCCTGGGCGTCCTTGGCATGCACCTGGAAATAATCTCGGTTGGCAAAATTGCGCGGAGTGGGCTGCAGGGTCGAGGAGTCGGCGATCACCGCTCCGGTGGCGTCCAACAAAAGCACCTCACCCTTGAAAGGGGCCGCCGTGGACAAGTCAAACTGCACCAGGTGTTGGATATTCGCGGCAACCTGTGACAGGTCCTTGCGTTGTGTGGCGGCAATCAGTCCCTTGAGGGCCAGGTCGTATAACTCGACGTTTCGCAGCACATCGGCATTGATCAGTTGGGCAATGTTGGTGGTTGAGCGCGTGGCCGCCTGCAGGGTGCTGGCGTGTTCGCGTATCAACAGGACGGCGACGATGATCACAATCAGGACGACGGTGAGGCCGCTGCCCAGCATCAGCAAAAGTTCGGGGTGTGCAGGTGAGGTGCGAGTAGGGCGTGGGCTCATCGGGCAGACTTCAGCGGTGACGATGCTGGCAGTTTAGTTCTACCCGATGAAAATTAAATACTTGGTTAAAAAGAAACTGTGCGCGTCAAAACACGTTGATCGGATAGTCGACGATCACGCGGTACTCATCCACATCCCGATCCACCGCCGAGTAACCCCGGCCGCCACGGTTGGTCGCCCATTGCAGGCGCACCGCCAGGTCCTTGGCCTTGCCGCCTTGCACCACATACTTCAGGTCGACATCCCGTTCCCAGTGCCTGGCGTCTTTGCCGTCTGCGCTGTACCAGGCGCTGTAGCCACGACTTTGCGGGTCGACCTTGGTCAGGTCGGTCTTGCCGCTGATGTAGGACACCGCCGAGGTCAGGCCCGGCATGCCGAGGCCGACGAAGTCATAGGCGTACTTGAGCTTCCACGAGCGTTCGTTGGGGCCGTTGAAGTCCGAGTACTGCTGGGAGTTGTCCAGGTACACGCTGTCGCCCTGGGTGATGTAGTCGAACGGCGTGTTGCCGTTGACCCGCTGGTAGGCGGCGGTGACGCTGTGGTTGCCCACGCCCACGGTGAAATGCAGGCTGTAGGTGTTGTTGTCGATGGCTCCGAGCAGCGACTGGCCGGTGTCCTGGGTGTGGTAATAGTGCAGGCCCGGGTTGAGGCTAATCAGGTCGTTCAACGCGTAGGTGTAGTCCAGGTCGTAGTAGTACTGGTGCCACACGTCCTTGAGTTCAGAGGCGTAGAGATTGCTGGTCAGGCCCGGGATGGCGCTGAACGACACACCGGCCCAATCCAGGTGCTGGCTATCGGCGTGGTCCGGCAGTGCGCCGTAGCTGGTGCCGATGCGCTGATGGCCGCTCTGGTTGTAGAGCTTGGTGAAACTGGCCCGGCCACCTTCGAGCATCCAGCCGTCGAAACTGTGGTTGACCAGGCTCACGCCGCGGAAGGTCTGCGGCAGCATGCGGGTCATGCCGCCGGCAATCACCGGGTTGTTGAGGAACAGGTCGCCCGCTTTCACCTCGGTGTCGAACGCCCGTATCTTCAAGGTACCGCCCGCCGTGGAGAACGAGCCGGGTGCCTTGCCGTTGCCGCTGCCATACGGAAGGATGCTGGAACCGTCGGTGCCGCCACCCCCGTCGAGCTTGAGGCCGAGCATGGCGTGGGCGTCCAGGCCGAAACCAACGGTGCCCTGGGTGTAGCCGGATTCGAAGGTGCCGAGAAAGCCTTGGCCCCACTCCTTGCTGTCATCGGTATGAAGATCGCGACGGTCGCGGTTCATGTAGTAGTTGCGGGTGTTGATATTGAGGTGGGCGCCTTCGACAAAACCGTCGGCGGGGGGCGCGTCTGCTGCATGGGCAAGAGGGACGATCGTTGCGGTAATCGCGAGAAATAACGGGGTGAACGTCAGCGAGTTCTTCACCGGTGGAGCTCCTTGGGTCAATCGGAAACGGCCAATGTCGTGGGGGTGTGCCTGGCCTTTTTTTTACGGCAAAAAAAAGCCGCTGAAGTCAGCGGCTTTAAGACAGATTCCCAGTGTAGAGCCCTGGAAATATGTCGAGGGAAATTCGGGTAAGCGGGTCAGCTGTCTTTGCCGTCGCGCTCATCGATGCGTCAAATTAACGCAGGCGAGCGGTACGATACAGAGTGTAACAAGATAATGACTGTTGCCGAAATCGCAACAGTAGTGAGGGGCAAGCCCTAATACTTGTCAGTTAAAAGATAGAACGAGCAAACAGTCACCTGTGGCGAGCGGGCTTGCCCCGCGTTGGGCT
>NZ_JBMDIS010000053.1:0-43278 GCF_057808775.1 Pseudomonas sp. FG86
CTGCTGCAAAACCAGCCGCCAAGCCAGTTGCTAAAACTGCTGCTGCAAAACCAGCCGCCAAGCCAGTTGCTAAAACTGCTGCTGCAAAACCAGCCGCTAAGCCAGTTGCTAAAACTGCTGCTGCAAAACCAGCCGCCAAGCCAGTCGCTAAAGCCGCTGCTGCAAAACCAGCTGCCAAGCCGGTCGCTAAAGCCGCTGCTGCAAAACCAGCCGCCAAGCCGGCCGTTAAAGCCGCTGCCGCGAAACCAGCCGCCAAGCCAGTGGTTAAAGCCGCTGCTGCGAAACCCGCTGCTGCCAAGCCTGCACCGGCCAAGCCAACGGCTCCAGCAGCGCCTGCTGCTAGCCCGGCAGCGACCACCGCTCCAACCGCATCGGCCAGCAGCACCCCTGCACCGGTAGCGCCAAGCACCACCCCAACCAGCGCTTCCTAAGTGCCGGTGACTTCGACGCGCAGCTGCTGCAGCGCGTCGGGGTCAAGGTTGGCGGCATCCTCAGTCGCCAGTCTTTCCAACCATTGCGGTTGACCCACGCCATCACCCGCCTGCCATCCCAGAACCAACGCCTCCAGGCGTGTCAGCAACTGTCGCTCGGCATCCAGCTCCAGGGCCTTGACCCGTTCCCGCAATGCCGCCAATGATTCATCCTGCTGTGCCAGCTCTCGCCATTGCACCCGCACCCGACGCAAGGGTTCGATGACCTGCATCTGCCAAGGCCGGGCAATTTGTTGCAGTGCCTGCACGCGCTCGGGTACACACCCTACACCTCGTTGTTCCAGCCAGGCCCCGCAAAGCAACAGGCACACATCCGCTCCTTGTTCCTGGAGGCGCAGGCAGGCGGCCTCCACGCCCGGACGGGTGTAAGTCGAGAGGGCAAAGCTCCACAGGTCAGCACACATATTCACACCCAAGCCAGCGGCCTGCGAAGCTGGTAGACTCCGCCGCCATTATGATCCGACTTCAAAGCCTAACATTACAGCGTGGCCCGCAACGTCTTCTCGAAGACGCCGAGCTGACCCTGCACGCCGGTCACAAAGCCGGCCTGATCGGTGCCAACGGCGCCGGCAAATCCACGTTGTTCGCCCTGTTGTTGGGTGAGCTGACCCCGGATTCCGGGGACTGCCTGCTGCCGGCCGACTGGCGCATCGCCCATATGCGCCAGGAGATCGACACCCTGGACCGCATTGCGATCGACTACGTGCTCGATGGCGACCTGCGCCTGCGCCAGGTTCAGCACGACCTGGCCGAGGCCGAGAAAGCCCAGGACGGTGCCGCCCAGGCGCGCCTGCACTCGGAACTCGACAGCGCCGACGGTTACACCGCCGACGCCCGCGCGCGCAAGATGCTGGCCGGCCTTGGCTTTACCAACGAGCAGATGGACCGCCCGGTCGCTGACTTTTCCGGCGGCTGGCGCATGCGCCTGAACCTGGCCCAGGCGCTGATGTGCCCCTCGGACCTGTTGCTGCTCGATGAGCCGACCAACCACTTGGACCTCGATGCAATCCTGTGGCTGGAGGACTTCCTCAAGAACTACCAAGGCACCTTGCTGCTGATTTCCCACGACCGGGATTTCCTCGACGCCGTGGTCGACAACATCGCCCACGTCGAACAGAAGAAAATCACCCTTTACCGGGGTGGCTACACCGCGTTCGAACGCGCCCGTGCCGAGCGCCTGGCCCAGCAGCAACAAGCCTACGAGAAGCAGCAGGCGCAGCGTGCGCACATGGAAAGCTACATCGCCCGGTTCAAGGCCCAGGCCACCAAGGCCCGCCAGGCCCAGAGCCGGATCAAGGCACTGGAGCGCATGGAAGAGCTGTCGGCGGCCCACGTCGATTCGCCCTTTGATTTTGTGTTCCGCGAATCGGTGAAAATCTCCAGCCCACTGCTCGACCTCTCGGATGCGCGCCTGGGCTATGGCGACAAAACCATCCTCGAGAAGGTCAAGCTGCAGCTCACGCCGGGCGCACGCATCGGTTTGCTCGGGCCTAACGGCGCGGGCAAGTCGACGCTGATCAAGAACCTCTCGGGTGAGCTGCAGCCCCTGGCCGGCCGCCTGACCCGTGGTGAGAACCTGGTAGTGGGCTACTTCGCCCAGCATCAGTTGGACTCCCTCGATGCCAAGGCCAGCCCGTTGCTGCACCTGCAGCGCCTGGCACCGACCGAGCGCGAGCAGACCTTGCGCGATTTCCTCGGCGGGTTCGACTTCCGTGGCGCACGGATCGATGAGCCCGTGTTGAACTTCTCCGGTGGCGAAAAGGCTCGCCTGGCCCTGGCGTTGATCGCCTGGGACCGACCGAACCTGTTGCTGCTCGACGAACCCACCAACCACCTGGATCTGGAAATGCGCCTGGCGTTGACCATGGCCCTGCAGGAATTCAGCGGTGCGGTACTGGTGGTGTCTCACGATCGCCACTTGCTCAAGAGCACCACGGACAACTTCCTGCTGGTGGCCGATGGCAAAGTCGAAGAGTTCGATGGCGACCTGGACGACTATGCGCGCTGGCTGACGGATTACCGCCTGCGCAACGCACCGGTCAGCAACACCCCGGTCAACCCGGACAAGACCGACAAGAAAGCCCAGCGCCAGGCCGCTGCCGCGCTGCGCCAGCAGTTGGCGCCGCACAAACGCGAGGCCGACAAGCTGGAAGCCGAGCTGGGCAAGGTCCATGAACGCCTGGCCAAAATCGAAGCCAGCCTGGGCGACAGTGCCGTGTATGAAGCGGCCCGCAAGGACGAACTGCGCGACCTGCTGGCCGAGCAGGCCAAGCTCAAGGTCCGTGAAGGGCAACTGGAGGAAAGCTGGATGGAAGCCCTCGAACTGCTTGAAAGCCTGCAAGCGGAGCTGGAGGCGCTGTCCTGATGGATGCGTTGCAGCTGCCGTTCCCGGCGCAATGGGTCGAGCCGGTGTGGATCGGTGTGCAAATCCTGCTGATCCTGCTGGCCGGCTACCTTGCCCAGCGCTTTGTCGCAAAAGGCCTGACCCGCCTGGGTGAGCGTTACCCGTTCCCGCCACAATTGCTGATGCCGCTGCGCGGCGGCTTGCGCTGGCTGATCATGGGCAGCGCGCTGATCTTTGTGTTGGAGCGCCTGGGCGTTTCCGCCACGGTGTTGTGGACGGCACTGTCGGGGTTTGTGGCGGTGGCGGCGGTGGCGTTCTTTGCCATGTGGTCGGTGTTGTCCAACCTGCTGTGCGCGATCCTGATTTTCACGGTCGGGCCGTTTCGTCTCGGTGATATCGTTGAGCTGGTAGACACCGTCGACAAGCCCGGCGTGAAAGGCCGGGTGGTGGCGATCAACCTGCTCTACACCACGCTGATCGAGGTCGAGGAAGCAGGGACCGGCAGCGCAGTGGTGCAGGTGCCCAACAGCTTGTTCTTCCAGCGTTCGGTACGACGTTGGCGCGATACAAGCGTCTCACCTCTGTAGGAGCGAGCTTGCTCGCGAAGAACGTGAACGATACCGCGGGGAGCCTGACGCCCAGCGGCGCCTCTTGGTTTTTCGCGAGCAAGCTCGCTCCTGCAAGAAATCTATAGCCATTCCTTGGTCGTCGGAGTTAGCTTAAGGCACAACAATCGCTGACTCTTTCCCGAGGTGTGTAATGGCACTCGACACATGGCTGGCCTTTTTCCTGGCCAGTTGGATCATCTCCCTTTCTCCTGGCGCTGGCGCCATCGCCTCGATGTCCAGTGGCTTGCAATACGGTTTCCTGCGCGGTTACTGGAATGCCATCGGCCTGCAACTGGGCCTGGCGATGCAGATTGCGGTCGTTGCTTGCGGCCTGGGTGCCATTCTGGCGACATCTTCCACCGCCTTCTATGCGATCAAATGGTTTGGCGTGGCGTACCTGGTGTACCTGGCCGTCAAGCAATGGCGTGCGCTGCCCATGGACATGACCGATGACGCGGCGGTGCGCCCGATCGGCAAGCCGATGGCGATGATGTTCCGGGGTTTTCTGGTCAACGCCAGCAACCCCAAGGCGCTGGTGTTCATGCTCGCGGTGCTGCCGCAATTCGTGAACCCGCAGGCGCCGCTGTTGATCCAGTACCTGATCCTGGGTGCGACGATGATCAGCGTCGATATGATCGTGATGGCGGGGTATACGGGGTTGGCGTCGAAGGTGTTGCGGTTGTTGCGCACGCCTAAGCAGCAGAAGCGTATGAACCGCACGTTTGCCGGGTTGTTCGTAGGGGCTGCCGGCTTCCTCGCCAGCCTTCACCGCGCCACGGCATAACTGACGAAACCGAATCAAAACTGTGGGAGGGGGCAAGTCGAATCGTCGCACCGCCCCTCCCACATTAGTTTTGCGGTGTGTGTGAATAGGGCGTCAGCGCAGGATCTTCGGCGCTTCATCCCTTGGCAGGTTGTTGCGCAACACCGGCTGACCGGGGTCTTGATACCCTCCGCCCAGTTGCTCCGCCAACTGTCGCGCCACATCTTCACCCAGCGCTTTCGACACCTCCTTCACCACACGCGGCCGGTTCAGGCTTACGCGCACATCACGGCTGTTCACCAGCTTGGTGTCCTGGCCCTCACCCATGGCGGTGAACGCCGAGGTGATTTCGAAAGTGCGGGTGTTGATCAGGCTGAAATCCGCCACCAGTGTCAGCCCCAGCACCGCCGAGTAACTGTTGGTGTGGTCCAGGGCGTTGATGTCCTGGGTGAAGTCGATGTCTGACAGCGTGCCGAACAGCACGTAGTCCGCACCCTTGAAGTTGCCGGCCTTGATGCGTTTGATCACATCGTAGACGTCTGCCTTGGCGTCGGCCGTGTAAGGCGTGCTCTGCACCAGCTGGAACTGGCGCGACTTGAGGATCTCGCCCTTGATGTCACCGCTGAATTTACGCAGCTCGGTCTGTTCGATGTAGCGGGTGCGGCTTTCGTACTCGCTGTAGTTCGACGCGCCACTGGCGTGGTAAGCGCCGGCCTGGAAGTTGTTGCTGGCCGAGACCTGGTGAATGTACTCCTCGACCTGCGCCTCATAGGCCAGGTCGGTCACCGCGATCTTCGGCGCGGCCGAGGCGCCAAAGGCGCACAGCAGGCCGATCATGCCGATCCATGCACGCATTGCTTAGCGCTCCGTGGTTTTGCGGATTTCTTTTTCGTCCATCCATTCGGCCAGGCCGCTCTCGACGTCGATCAGTTGCAGGCTGAACTTGTAGAACACGTCCTTGTAGTCCGAGCTGCGCTTGACGATGGAGCTGATCGAGCCTTCCAGGCGGTACTTGGCGGCGACCATATTGCCGGTCTTGCTCACGGTGGATTTCTTGTACAGGCCGCTCTGGTTCTGCAGCTTGAGTTGGTCGACCTGGCTTTGCATATCGGTGTTGTCGCTGGCGAACCGCGCGGTGCCGGTCTTCATCAGCTGGGTCTTGATCGACGTAGTGATCTCGCGGGTATCGATGTACTCGCTGGTCTTGTTCTTCACGTCATACACCTGCACCACCGGGCGCCCCTGGAGGATGCCGGACTGGGCCAGGGAGCGGGTCATGCTCTCGGCGATCATCTGCAGGTCGGTGGAACCGAATTCGTTGGTCACCAGTTCCACAGCCTTGGTATCGCCGTAGCTGATATTTTTGCCGCCCAATACCGGTGAAGTATTGGCGCAGCCGCTGGCCAGGACGGCGACCACGGCGAGCATCGAGAAGCGTGCAAACATGGGGATATCTCTCTGTAAGCGGAGGGAGGAGGGCTTCAAGGCGTCTTCACTTCAAGACGGAAGTCCGCCGCCTGGGGCAAATTGGCGATGGCCGGCAGGAACGTGGCCTGGTTGGCATACAGGTTCAGCACTTTCCAGGTCTCTTCATCGCCTACCGGGAAACCGTCGGCGCCCAGCCAGGCGAAGCGGTAATACATCATCTGGTTGCTGCTGGTGATGTTGCTCAACTGCACCTTGGCCGTTAGAAAGCCGTTCTCGCGGGCGACGCGGATGGCACCGACGGCGATGCCCTTGAACTTGCCCATCACCACGATCTTGCTGGCGGCACTGCCGGGTGCCGGGGGCGGCGGGGTCGCGCAGCCGGCGAGCAGGACCAGCGCCAAGGCGCCGAGGATGAAATGACGCATAGCGCGCTCCTTAGGGTTGTTTGAGGGTGGCGATAGCCTGGGGTTGAGTGCTCGGGACCACATGGGCCGCGAGGCCGCCGGCGAACACCTGGTTGCCGACTACGCGCAGGGTGATCACCTGGTAGCGCTGATCGGCCTTGATCGTCACCAGCGTGCCGCCCAGGGCGTTGGGCAGACTGACCTGGTGCTCGCCATGCTTGAGGCGCAGGCGCGTGACTTGGGTCATATCCGGCAAGGTGCGCCAGGTCCGGGTGTCGGCGCCTTCGGCCACGGCCGAAGCAATACCCAGCACCAGGCCCGCCATGGGGTTGGTCTTGTTCAGGTTGTTTTGCGCCACGCCACGGCTGATCGCGCGCACGGTGGTGCGCAGGATGATCCCCGGCATGTCGTCACGCAGTGCGCGACGGGACATCGCGGTGGTGCTGTTGAGCGCGGTGAGGTTCTGCTGCCGCCCGTCGACACCGATTTGGGCGAAGGCCGGGGTGGAGGTGTCTGCCTTGATCACCGGGAACGACAGTGGGGTGATCACCAGGTTGCCGTTGATCGGTATCGGCAAGGGCAGGCGGATCGAATCGCGGGCCGGTGCCAGGCCGCTTTGGACCACGATCAGCACGTCGGTTTCATCGGCGCCGACCTTGGATTTATCCAGGTCCAGCAAGGCCTGTTCCAGCAGCGGGGTATTGGGGCGCAACTCGGCCGCCTTGCGATAACCCGGTGCGGCCAGGTCTTTTTCACCCAGGGCTTCGTAGACGAACCCGGCGAGGTAATGGCTGAACGCACTCTGGTAGCTGTTCTTCAGGCCGACCACTTCGGGAGCGTCCAGGGCTTGCACCGGATAGCCGCGCAGGTCCTTGATCTGGGTGGTCACGCCCTGGCGCTCGGCTTCGTCTTCGCGCTTGAGGTATTCCTTGTCGCGCAGGTCGGCGATCACGGCTTCGCGCTCGTGGGTCTTCTTGATCTCGGTGCGCGCGCCGTCGAAGTCATTCAGGGCCAGCAGGTTCAGGGCCATCTGGGTGGTCAGCATGACTTTTTCGTAGTCATAGCCTTCATAGCGACGCACTTTGTCGTTGACCAGGAAACTGCCGAATTGGGAAAGGTACTTTTCGCTGTCGAACTTGACCGACTCTTCCCATTTGTAGACTTGCAGGTCGGCGCTGCGCCAGGCGGTCTGGCTGCCAGTCAGGTCGCCCCTGGCCCGCAGCAATTCCCCTTTTTCAAAGAAATAGAGCAGGTCCTTGTCTTCGCCGGTGTTGTTCTTTTCCAGCAGGGTCAGGGCGGCGTCGACATTGCCCGTGGCCAACTGCTGATTGGTGGCTTGCAGCTCGGAATCGTAGCTACGAAACATCGAGCAACCGGACAACACGGTTACCGCCGCGAGCGCTAGCGGGGTTAAGGCGCGAAATGCCATGGCAAGCTTCTTCCCTGAACGTAATCAGCCGAGGTGCTGGTCGGCTCGAATCACCAATCGCAGGATGCACGGCGCGTCCTACTAATTCCTCATAAAAACGAGGAGCAAAATTCCCTTTCGCGATAACAGGGCGCGGCATTATAGGCGTCATTAATGGCAAAACAATGGCTTTTTGCTGTGATCTAATCGACAAAAAGCCATCATGGCTTTTCAAAAGGCTCGGTTCTTCTTCTGCTCGGCGAATCACATACGCCTTGAGTCAAAGCGCATAAACCTCAACAATGTGTTACTTCGTATTTCCCCTTGAGATTCATTCATGACTGCCCCCTTCCGTGTTCTCGCCTGGCTGGTGTTGCCGGCGTTGATGTCGTGCAGCTTCAACCTGTTGGCCGCGAGTCCTGAAGGCGCGCAAAAAGCCCTGCATTTGCTGGATTACATTGGCGCGGACTACCCCCCGACAGTGGCGGCGGGCAAAGTCGTTGATGAGTCGGAATACCGTGAGCAGGTGGAGTTTCTTGGGGTTTTGCAGGGCCTGGTCGCGGACTTGCCGTCGAAACCCGAGCACGCCGAGCTGGTAAAGGGTGTGGATGAATTACAGGCGGCCGTGACGGCTCGTCAGGATGGCGCGACCGTGGCCCGCCAGGCCCGTCAGTTGGGCGCCAAGCTCGCGGTGGCGTATGAAGTCAGCCAGGCCCCGGCAATCACCCCTGACCCAACGCGAGGTGCACCGCTCTATGCACAGCACTGTTCGGTCTGCCACGGCACGGCGGGTACCGGTGATGGCCCGGCGAGCGTGGGCATGACGCCACCTCCGGCGAACCTGCGAAATGCTGTACGCCTGGACCGCCTGAGCCTGTATGCGATCTACAACACCCTTGGCCTGGGCGTCGAAGGCACGGACATGCCGTCCTTCGCCGACCAACTGGACGATCGCCAGCGTTGGGACCTGGCCACTTACATCGCAGGCTTTACAGCCGATCCGGCCGCAGCCAAAAGCGAACACCCCTTCAACCTTGCCGACCTCGCCCGTCAGACACCCAATGAAGTGCTGGCCAGTGCCGGTCCGGCCGCTGCCGCGACGTTCCGGGCCCAGCGCGCGCAACCGCCGCAGGTCAAGCGTGGCCCGGCGCAGTTGCTCGACTACACCGCCGCGACCTTGGACAAGAGCCTTGCCGCGTTCCGCAACGGTGATCGTGAACAGGCCTACGACCTGTCGGTCGCTGCGTACCTGGAAGGCTTCGAGCTGGTGGAAAGCTCCCTGGATAACGTCAACGCCACTGTACGCAAAGACACCGAAAAGGCCCTGATGGCCTATCGGCAGTCGTTGCAGGATGGCTTGCCGATCGAACAGGTGCAGCAGCGTCTGGACGTGGCCAAGGGCAAGCTCACCGAGTCTGCCGGTTTACTGGGCGGCGACGGTTTGAGTTGGTCGCTGAGCTTTATTTCCGGGCTGTTGATCCTGTTGCGCGAAGGGTTGGAAGCGATTCTGGTGCTGGCGGCGATCCTCGCCTTCCTGCGTAATACCGGCCAGCAATCGGCGGTGCGCAGCGTCAATATTGGCTGGGGCCTGGCGTTGCTGGCCGGCCTCGCGACCTGGGCGTTGGCGGCGTATGTGATTGACGTCAGCGGTGCACAGCGCGAATTGCTCGAAGGCTGCACGGCGCTGTTCGCCAGCGTCATGGTGCTGTGGCTTGGCGTGTGGATGCACGACCGGCGCCACGCGGCAGCCTGGCAGGACTACATCAAGAGCAGCCTGGTGGGCGGCGGTGGGCGGTTTGGCTTTGCGGTGCTGGCGTTCTTCTCGGTGTACCGCGAACTGTTCGAGGTGATCCTGTTCTACGAAACCCTGTGGCTGCAAGCCGGCCCGGCCGGGCACAACGCTGTGCTGGCGGGTGGTGCCACGGCGCTGGTGCTGCTGGTGGGCCTGGCATGGGTGATCCTGCGCGGTTCGGCGAAGCTGCCATTGGCGCTGTTCTTCGGTATCAACGCCGCCCTGTTGTGCGCGCTGTCGGTGGTGTTCGCCGGGCATGGCGTGAAGGCGTTGCAGGAAGCGGGCATTTTCGGCACGCGACCAGTGGCGTTCTTTGACTTCGATTGGCTGGGTATCCACGCCGATGCCTACTCGCTGAGTGCACAGGTGGTGGCGATCCTGGCAATTGTGGTGCTATACAGCCGCAGCCGTGTGGCTGACAAGCGCCGATTGGCGGCCTGACCATGCGCGTGTGGATCGATGCCGATGCCTGCCCTCGGGCCGCCAAGGATCAGGTGGTGAAATTTGCCCTCAAGCGTCAGTTCGAGGTGGTGCTGGTGGCGGGGCAGAGCCAGATCAAGCCGAGCTTTGCCTGCGTGAAGCTGATCGTGGTACCCAGCGGTCCGGACGCGGCGGATGATTACCTGGTGGATCACGCAGTGCCCGGCGAATTGGTGATCTGTAGCGATGTCCCCCTGGCTGATCGCCTGGTGAAGAAGGGGGTTACAGCCCTTGATCCACGGGGCAAGGAATTCAGCCCGCAAAACATGAGTGAACGGTTGGCGGTACGCAACCTGTTCACCGATCTGCGCGAGCAGGGCCAGATGGGCGGCGGCCCGCCGCCCCATGGGGAAAAGGACAAACAGGCGTTTGCCAACGCACTCGACAGGATACTGACGCGGTTAATGCGCCAGATTTGATCCTGTGGAGATTGAGCGTTGTGGAGAAGGCGCTTGCTGGGGAGTGAGCTTGTTGTCGAGAGTGAGCTTGTTGTGGCAAGGGGGCTTGCCACAGAAGCCTATTCATCGCGACTAATCGTTTTCGTGCGTCAGCTCCAGCACTCGGTCCACCAGCTTATTGATGCCTGACGCGACCTCGCTGATGTTCTTGCCGAGCATGTAGGCCGGGGTGCTCACCAGCTTGCGCGCCTTGTCTTCGACAATGTCTTCAACCCCGCATTCCTGGTGGGTGGCGCCCATCTTGTCCATGGCGGCCGCGGTGTCGGCATCGTTGCCGATGGTGCAGGTGACGCCCGGGCCATAGATCTTCGCCGCCAGGGCCGGCGAGATGCAGATCAAACCTATCGGCTTGCCCGCTTCGGCAAAGGCTTCGGCGAGTGCCAAGACCTGCGGGTTGATACTGCAACCGGCACCTTCGACGGCGAAGTTCGACAGGTTTTTCGCCGCGCCAAACCCGCCAGGTACGATCAACGCGTCGAAGTCTTCGGCGTTGGCGTCACGGATGTCCTTCACGTTGCCCCGGGCAATGCGCGCCGACTCCACCAGCACATTGCGCGATTCAGGCATTTCTTCGCCCGTCAGGTGATTGATCACATGCAGTTGCGCAATATCCGGGGCAAAACATTGGACCTGAGCACCGCGCTGGTCCAGGCGCAGCAAGGTGATCACGCTTTCGTGAATCTCTGCGCCGTCATACACGCCGCAGCCGGAAAGGATCACTGCAATCTTTTTGCTCATGGGCATTTCTCCTGGGGTCTTGGCGTTAAATGTCTACTAATTTGTCATCTGTTGCCAATGGGAACTCTCGCCGCAGCACCTAATCTTGATGTAACAAAAATAGACCGGACTAGCCCATGGACTTCGTGCCTTACGCGGTACCGTTTTTCATCGCCTTGATCGTGGTTGAGTTGCTGGCCGATCGTTGGCGCAGCCAGCGTAACTACCGGGTGGCGGATGCCATCAACAGCCTCAGCACCGGCGTGCTGTCTACCACCACGGGCTTGTTGACCAAGGGCGTGGGGCTGCTGACCTATGCGTTCGCCCTCAAGCACCTGGCACTTATCGAGTTGCCTGCCCAGAGTGCCTGGACCTGGGTGTTCGCTTTTGTGTTCTACGACTTCTGCTACTACTGGCTGCACCGCATGGGGCATGAACGCAATATCCTGTGGGCCGCCCATTCGGTGCATCACCAGAGCGAGGACTACAACCTCAGCACCGCCCTGCGCCAGACCAGCACCGGCTTTCTGCTGAGCTGGATCTTCTACCTGCCCTTGGCCGTGCTTGGCGTGCCGCTGGTGGTGTTTATCAGCGTGGCTTCGCTCAACCTGTTGTACCAATTCTGGGTTCACACCCGCCATGTGCCCAAGCTTGGCTGGTTCGAGTGGTTCTTCGTCACGCCATCCAATCATCGGGCCCACCATGCACAGAACGCTCTCTACATGGATCGCAACTACGGCGGGGTGTTCATTATTTGGGACCGGCTGTTCGGCACCTTCCAGGAAGAAGACGACAACGAGCCGGTGATTTTCGGCGTGACCACGCCTTTGGCCAGTTGGAATCCGCTGTGGGCCAACCTGCAGTTCTATGCGCAGTTGTGGAGTGATGCGCGACGCACCGAACGCTGGTGGGACAAGCTGCGCATCTGGTTCATGCGTACCGGCTGGCGCCCGGCGGACGTGAAGGCCAAATACCCGTTGGCCAAGCCAGACCTGAGCCAGTTTCGTAAATTCGACGTGCCGCTGGACGCGCGCCAGCAGGTCTATATCGCCCTGCAATTTGCGGCGTATGTGGGGTTTGGCAGCTACTTGATGAATTTCGGCGAAGGTTTGCCCACGGCTGCGCTGATCCTGGGCTGGAGTGCAATGGCGCTGGGCCTGTTTACGTTGGGCGTGGCCCTGGAGAATCGCCCATGGGCGTTGAAGGCGGAGCTGGTGCGCCTGGCGCTGAACGTGCCCTTGGTGTGGCTGGCGCCGCTGCTGGGGCTATGGCCGGCCAGCCACCTGGGCTGGCTGGGGCTGCTCAGTTACAGCTTGCTCAGTGTGATCGGCCTCTATTGCTGCAGAGGCCGGCTTACTCGATTGGCGTCTTAGGCGCATCGACTTTAGCGGGCTCGGCCTGTTGCTGTTCGGCCAGTCGGGCCTTGGCGTCGGCGCACGCCTGGCGGGTGATGCGTGCGTTCTTGAAGCGGCGGCGTAGCCACAGGCCGAGGCCCAACAGCAATAATGCGCCCAACACCCACAGCTCGTACTTCTTGACGCTGCCCAGCATGCCTTCCAGCACCGCGCCGAAGTGATAGGCCGCGGCCCCGAGCGCGGCGGCCCAGACGGCTGCGCCTATCCCATTGAGGATCAGGTAGCGGGCCGGCGGGTAGCCTGACAAGCCAATCGCCACCGGCATCACCGTACGCAAGCCGTAGACGAACCGGAAGCTCAGCACCCAGATGTCCGGGTGCTTGCGGATATGTTCCAGGGCCTTATCGCCCATCAATTGCCAGCGCGGCTTGCGCGCCAACAGTTTGCGGCCGTGCTTGCGCCCCAGGAAGTACCACAGCTGGTCGCCGGCATAGCTGCCAAAAAAGGCAACGACGACCACCAGGTTGATATCCATGTATCCACGGAACGCCAGGAAGCCTGCGAGTACCAGGATGGTCTCACCTTCGAAGAACGTGCCTAGGAATAGGGCAAAGTAGCCGAAGTCATGCAGAAATTGTTGAAGCATGGTCTGGGTGCTGGCGAAATGAACGCGCAGCCTACGCCTTCGTGATCATTCATGAAAGTATCGAGATGTGTCACGAAGTGAACATTTCCTACAGAAACGACGAATGCGACTACAGGTCGCATCGATAAGCACAACTGTCATTCCTTCGTCATAATGGCCGCTTATAACTGCAACGCTCGCCCGTAAACACGGGCTCAGGAGTCTGTCGTGAGCTTTACCCCTGCCAATCGCCTGTTCCCTGCCACTCGTCTGCGTCGTAATCGCCGTGATGATTTCTCTCGCCGCCTGGTTCGTGAAAACGTGCTGACGACGAACGATCTGATCCTGCCGGTGTTCGTGCTCGACGGTGAGAATCGTCGGGAAGCGGTGGCATCGATGCCAGGGGTCGAGCGCTTGACCATTGATCTGCTGCTTGAAGAAGCCGCGAACTGGGTGGCGCTGGGTATTCCGGCGTTGGCGCTGTTCCCGGTGACCCCGCCTGAGCTCAAGTCCCTCGACGCTGCCGAAGCCTGGAACCCGGACGGTATTGCCCAGCGCGCCACTCGCGCCTTGCGCAAACGGTTCCCGGAGCTGGGGGTGATCACCGACGTGGCCCTGGACCCGTTCACCACCCACGGGCAGGATGGCATCCTTGACGAAGACGGCTATGTTCAGAACGACATCACCGTTGACGCGCTGGTCAAGCAGGCCTTGTCACACGCCGCCGCCGGTGCCCAGGTGGTCGCCCCGTCGGACATGATGGACGGTCGCATCCAGGCGATTCGCGAAGCCCTGGAACTGGCCGGCCACGTCAATGTACGGATCATGGCCTACTCGGCCAAATATGCCAGTGCCTACTATGGCCCGTTCCGCGATGCGGTGGGCTCGGCACTGAACCTGGGCAAGGCGAACAAAGCCTCGTACCAGATGGACCCGGCCAACAGCCATGAGGCCCTGCACGAAGTGGCGGCCGACCTGGCCGAAGGTGCCGACATGGTGATGGTCAAGCCCGGGATGCCCTACCTGGACATCCTTTACCGGGTCAAAGAGGAATTCAAGGTGCCGACCTTTGTCTATCAGGTCAGCGGTGAATACGCCATGCACATGGCCGCGATCCAGAATGGTTGGTTGAGCGAAGGGGTGATCCTCGAATCCCTGACTGCCTTTAAACGTGCGGGTGCTGATGGCATCCTGACCTACTTCGCTGCCCGCGCTGCCCAATTGCTTAGAGAGCAACAATAGCCCTCACAGGAACACTCGATGAATACCGAAGGACTCTCCGAAGTTGCCGTAAAAGACGCTCACCCGGTGGTTGAACAAATCGCCGAGACCCCGCCGGAGCTGGAGCCGGCCCCGCCCGTTGCGGTCGCCGAAGCGCCCGTGCCCGCGCCGGCACCGGTGGCGGTGGTGACCAACCTGGATGACAGCAGCCTGTACATCCACCGTGAGCTGTCACAACTGCAATTCAACATCCGCGTGCTGGAGCAGGCGCTGGATGAGTCCTACCCATTGTTGGAACGGCTGAAATTCCTGCTGATCTTCTCCAGCAACCTGGACGAGTTCTTCGAAATCCGCGTCGCCGGCCTCAAGAAGCAGATCACCTTCGCCCGTGAACA
Organism: Pseudomonas sp. FG86; assembly: GCF_057808775.1. Lineage (NCBI taxonomy): Bacteria > Pseudomonadati > Pseudomonadota > Gammaproteobacteria > Pseudomonadales > Pseudomonadaceae > Pseudomonas > Pseudomonas sp. FG86. The sequence goes on from NZ_JBMDIS010000053.1 coordinate 14,490, forward strand.
AGCCGGTGCCGACGGTCTGCAGCCACACCAGGCGCTGGCGCGCATCAGTGAGCTGGTGCACGGGCATGTCGATCGCCAGTACGCGATCCTCAACGACATCCTGCTGCCGGAACTGGAAAAACATCAGGTCCGCTTTATCCGTCGTCGTCACTGGACCACCAAGATCAAGACCTGGGTGCGCCGCTACTTCCGTGACGAAATCGCACCGATCATCACGCCCATCGGCCTCGACCCGACGCACCCGTTCCCGTTGCTGGTGAACAAGAGCCTGAACTTCATCGTTGAGCTTGAAGGTATCGACGCGTTCGGTCGCGATTCCGGCCTGGCGATCATCCCGGCACCGCGCCTGTTGCCACGGATCATCAAGGTACCGGAAGAGGTAGGGGGCGCTGGTGATAACTATGTGTTCCTGTCGTCGATGATCCACGCCCACGCCGATGACCTGTTCCAGGGCATGAAGGTCAAGGGCTGCTACCAGTTCCGCCTGACCCGCAACGCCGACCTGGCCCTGGATTCCGAAGACGTCGAAGACTTGGCCCGTGCCCTGCGCGGTGAGTTGTTCTCGCGGCGCTACGGCGATGCGGTGCGCCTGGAAGTGGCCGACACCTGTCCGAAGCACCTCTCGGACTACTTGCTCAAACAGTTCAACCTGGGCGAGAGCGAGCTGTACCAGGTCAACGGCCCGGTCAACCTGACGCGCCTGTTCAGCATCACTGGCCTGGACAGTCATCCAGAGCTGCAATACACGCCGTTCACGCCGCAGATCCCGAAACTGCTGCAAAACAGCGAGAACATCTTCAGCGTCGTGAGCAAGCAGGACATCCTGCTGCTGCACCCGTTCGAGTCCTTCACCCCGGTGGTCGACCTGCTGCGCCAGGCCGCCAAGGACCCGCATGTATTGGCCGTACGCCAGACCCTGTACCGCAGCGGCGCCAACTCGGAAATCGTCGACGCACTGGTCGATGCGGCGCGTAACGGCAAGGAGGTCACGGCAGTGATCGAGCTGCGTGCGCGGTTCGACGAAGAGTCCAACCTGCAACTGGCCAGCCGCCTGCAAGCGGCCGGTGCGGTGGTGATCTACGGCGTGGTGGGCTTCAAGACCCACGCCAAGATGATGCTGATCCTGCGCCGCGAAGCCGGCGAGATCGTGCGTTACGCGCACCTGGGTACCGGTAACTACCATGCCGGCAACGCCAAACTCTACACCGACTACAGCTTGCTGACCTCCGATGACGCCCTGTGTGAGGACGTCGGCAAGTTGTTCAGCCAGTTGATCGGCATGGGCAAGACTTTGCGCATGAAGAAGCTGCTGCACGCGCCGTTCACCCTGAAGAAGGGCATGCTCGACATGATTGCCCGCGAGACCCAGTTCGCCCTCGAAGGCAAGCCGGCGCATATCATCGCCAAGTTCAACTCGCTGACCGATCCGAAGATCATCCGCGCGCTGTACAAGGCCAGCCAGTCCGGCGTGCGCATCGACCTGGTGGTGCGTGGCATGTGCTGCCTGCGCCCGGGCATTGCCGGCGTCTCGCACAATATCCATGTGCGCTCGATCATCGGCCGCTTCCTGGAGCACACGCGGGTGTTCTACTTCCTCAACGGCGGCGAAGAGCAGATGTTCCTCTCCAGCGCCGACTGGATGGAGCGCAACCTCGACAAGCGCGTGGAGACCTGCTTCCCGGTGGAAGGCAAGAAGTTGATCATGCGGGTCAAGAAAGAACTGGAAAGTTATCTGACCGACAACACCCACAGCTGGAGCCTGCAGTCGGACGGGCGCTATGTGCGCAATACGCCAACCGGCAACCAGAACCCGCGCAGCGCGCAGGCGACGTTGCTGGAGAAGTTGGGTAGCCCGATTCTGTCGGTGAACTGAGGCGGTACTCGGGCTTAGGGAATGCCCTCAAACAGCGAAGATAGAAGACGGGGGCGAAAGCCCCGCGGTTTTTTTTATCTTGTTGGCTAACTGTCAGTCGCCCTTGCTGTTTTGGTTAAGGACTTAGCAATTGTTTTTTGTGATGACGTCGTCAGGGTTTACTCGTCCCCAGCGGTATCCACCCTTACAGACGACAGGGTTAGGTGCGCTGGGCTCAATGGCCGAAGTGCCATGTCCTGGGTTCAAGTCTCTTGCTATGTTCCAATCACTATCCAAGCCAGGGGAACTCCGCATTTCCATATCAGGGGTACTCCATATTCCCACCCACGCTTTCAGACCCCTGGCTTCAGCAGATCGCGGCATCGTGACTTGACTGACGGCCCATAGACACAGGAGGCCGCTGACAACCATTCTGCATTTCATAAGTGCAACTCCTTCTTTCGGTGCATGCAGCGCCGCGATGGCTATTGATGTCCCGCAAACCTGCTTTTCAGGGGAGCGGCGTCGTTACAGCAACAGCGGTTTGTGTGCTGTCCATGACCACTCCGGCCATGTACGTTCCATTTTTGGAAATGACCGTCACCTGGTTGTTTTTGCCGCCGCCAATCGACGGCAGGCATACCGTTCCTGCCGTCGGTGTCCAGGTGCAACCCTGTGAGTATTGGTCGCTGGTAAGGATGTTCAACCCAACGACATTACCGCTGGAAATCGCACCGGCTTCGCCCCATACGCTTCCACTCGGAAGAGGGATGATCGTGATGACCGGGATAGGGAGCACGGAGGGTACCCAGGTCATGTACTGGTATCGCCCATCTGCGGTGTTCTGGGACACCAGCACCAGGCCTTCCTCGTTGATATCGATGGCCATGTTTTTTGAGCCCGAGGACAAGTTCAGTACCAGGGGCATGGCATTCTTGCTGCTCCAGAAGGCACTTTTCGCCACGTTTACTGACGAGTTTGGATAAATGCATGTCCCCACAAACCTTGCGGTGTTAGTGGCGCTGCTGACCGTACAGTAACTAGCCCCAGTGGGCAGGGCCAAGTCAGTCAGGTTGTAGGATAGCCCGGTTTTTTCCGCGACTCGCGGGGTGGTATTACCTGCATTGTTCGGGCAATTGAGCGCGATTTGCGGGGTGCCGGTGGTGGGCCGGTTGATATCTGCGACGGTGCAATTGTCCCCCCAGCCGGACACGCGTTCAGGTGTCCCGCTGCCGGAGGCATAAAACACTACGGTTCCCCGGCTATCGGCATCGACGCTTGAACCCGCCACGTCGCCTTGGTCATTGATCGCAACGCTTTCGGTCGCGACATCTTTGGGGCGCAGCAGGGGGATTAACAATGTAGCGGGTAGCGAATCCAGCTTGGTGGGCGCCGTTCCGGGAGACGCGGCGTCCCACACCACTCCGAAGTGGGAATTGCTGGCGTCCCTGCAATTGCCCGCCACTTTCTCATTGTTGGACACTACCCAAACGCTGCAGGGTTGCCCGCTCGCCAGAGGGGGCAGTGCCGTTTGGGGGCCGTGTGCGGAGCCGTCGGCCACCCATGGGATGTTGTTGGCGGTGGCGCTGGCCGGCTTGCAGTTGCCCACGGTCGTGCCACTATCGTTGATGTCGACCGGCGTGCATTGTGCACCTACGGTTGCGGAGAAAGGTGTCCATGTGGCTGCATGAGCAATGCTCAGGCCAACAGTCCAGAGGCCTAAGCCTGTAAGCGTGATCGCTGATAATTTCATGGTGTGCCCTTCCCTGGAACGAGACGGTCTGTTGGCCCTTGGCGTTACTGCCTGTTACGCGAGGGGGTGAGCGTGAGTAAAAACTGATCGGCAGGCGTGCGCAACTGTCATATTTGACAGGTCTGTACGAGTGGTGACGGGGGGAAGAGCGAGGTGTCTTACGCGAGCCAATGTGGGAGGGGCGGTGTGCCCCTCCCAGATTTGGTTTGCGGTGTGTCTTGGATCGGCTCAGCGCAGGTTCAGGCTGAAACCCACCCGCGTCAGCCATTCCGCTTCCTGGGCGAAGTCCGCCTGGGTCAGCTGGTTTTCGTCCAGCCAGCCTTTCGGGAACACCACGTCCAGGCTGTCGCCGTTGGCGCGCAGGGTCACCTGGGGCATTTCCTGGGTGCCACGGATGTGGTGGAACAGGATTGCAAAACGCAGCAGCACACACAGGCGAATCAGCTTGATGCCTTCATCGCCGAACTCGGCGAATTTGTCCTTGGGAATATTACGGCGATGGCCGCGCACCAGCAGCGCAAGCATCTGTTGGTCTTCCCGGGAGAAGCCGGCCAGGTCGGAGTGCTCGATCAAGTAGGCGCCGTGCTTATGGTAATGGTAGTGGGCAATGTCCAGGCCGACCTCATGCACCTTGGCCGCCCAACCGAGCAGCTCGCGCCATACGCCGTCTTCCAGATCCCAGTCCTTGGCCACCTGGTCGAAGGCATGCAGGGCCTTGCGCTCCACGCGTGCCGCTTGTTCAAGGTCGACGTGATAACGCTCCATCAACGAACTGAGGGTGCGCTCACGCACGTCCTCATGGTGATGACGGCCCAGCAGGTCGTACAGCACGCCTTCGCGCAGGGCGCCGTCACAGTGGTCCATGCGTTGCAGTTCGAGGGCGTCGAAGATCGCTTCGAGGATCGCCAGGCCGGCGGGGAAGATGGTGCGACGGTCCGGCTTGATGCCATCGAAGTCGATTTTTTCGGCATCCCCCAGCTTGAACAGCTTGCGCTTGAGCCAGGCCAGGCCCTCGGCATTGACCTCGCCGGTACCATGGCCACCGGCCTTCAGGGCCAGGCCGATGGCGCGAATGGTGCCTGAAGAGCCGATAGCCTCATCCCAGGTCAAGCGGTGCAGGGCGTGCTCGATGCTCATGATTTCCAGGCGTGCCGCCGTGTAGGCCTGGGCATAGCGCGCCGGGGTAATCTTGCCGTCCTTGAAATAACGCTGGGTATAACTGACGCAGCCCATCTGCAGGCTTTCACGCAGCAACGGTTCGAAGCGCTGGCCGATGATGAATTCGGTACTGCCGCCGCCGATGTCGGCCACCAGGCGCTTGCCGGGGGTATCGGCCAGGGTGTGGGACACGCCGAGGTAGATCAGGCGGGCTTCTTCACGGCCGGAGATGACTTCTACAGGGTGCCCGAGGATCTCCTCGGCGCGGCGGATGAATTCGCCACGGTTGCGTGCTTCGCGCAAAGCGTTGGTGCCGACGATGCGCACGGCGCCCTGGGGCATGCCGTTGATCAGTTGGGCAAAACGCTTGAGGCAGTCGAGGCCGCGTTGCATGGATTCTTCATTGAGCTGGCGCTCATCGTCGATCCCGGCTGCCAGTTGTACTTTCTCGCCGAGCCGCTCAAGGATGCGGATCTCGCCGTTCTGGGCCTTGGCCACGACCATGTGAAAACTGTTGGAGCCCAGGTCGATGGCGGCGATCAGGGACAGATTCTTGGCTTGGGATTGCGGCATGGTTTGGGGGTCTCGGTCGATAACCTGACCATCGTGCCACGATCGACCGCTGGAGCCAACGCGTAGTGCCAGGGGATTTTTGCTGCGTGCTCGGTAGGGCAATTGAGTAAGGGATGTAAGAAATGTTCATAAATATTGTATTGCAAGGCGGATAGCCGCTGTAAGACATGTTCCGCTACCCGTAAATTTACTGATTTATTGGTTAAGTCCTACTTGATTTATTTTTGTATCTTATCGGTTGCGCTTTTATTCGTACGGCGCTGGTTGAAGGTTTCGCGTTACGCGGCTGATAGTTCTTACGGAAATTGATATTTTTTCCGGCTTTATCGCCGATGTGAAGCGTTGATACTTCCGGTCGGCGATTGTGCCGTGGTGTTATTGATCTATCGGTCAGCGTTTCAGGAAGAAGATATTGGTAGGCGTCGTCGCCGGGCGCGCATGAGGAGCTTTTTGATCTTTATTGATACACCCTCTAATTCTTGATTAAGGTGAGCTTTAGATGAAGAAGAATATAGCAATATTCGCAGGTGTATTTTTGGCTGTTGTTGGCTTGACAGCTCAAGCGGCAGATCTACGCGTAAAAGGATCCATTGCTCCTTCCAGCTGCAGCTTTACTATTACTAACTCGGTTATCGATTACGGCAGTATTGATCCGAATACACTCAGTGCAACAAATTACACCAAGCTCGCGAAGAAAAGCACGCCGTATGCAGTCAGATGCGGAACTCATGCCAAGGCCAAAGTGGGCATCAAGGCGGTGGATAACCGTGCCAGTACTCGTATCCCTAACTTGATGGTGTCTCAGTTCGGTGGTGCCTACACGGACACTTACAACTACGGCCTGGGCGCTAATGCCAAAAATCAGAAGGTCGGCGGTTATGTTGTTCACCTGCGTAATTCGGTCGCGGATGGTAAAGCGGTCAGCGTTCTGACATCCACCAATAATGGTGCAAGTTGGGGGGCTGGTGGCGAAGCCTTGGGGCTCGTTTCCAATATTGCTTCGTGGTACTCGGGCACCGCTACCCCTATTCAACTCAATACCCTTTCCGGAAACCTGGAAGTCCAGGCAGTCATCAATAAAACGTCTGAGCTCGACTTGAGTAGCCAGGTAAGCCTGGATGGTCAGGCAACACTGGAACTGCGCTACCTCTAAGACGTGTGCCCACCTGCCACAGGTTCCTGTCTCGTGAACGTTCCCTTTAACAGCATTGGCTTTCATTACCTGTCAGAGAGACGTGAGTGGGGCAGGATTACGAAACCTGCAACAGACAGTCTTGTGAACGGTAAATGTTATGAAAAAAATAGTTGCAGTGATGACCGGCATATTTCTGGTTGTTGCAGGTTTTAATGCCCAGGCTATTGATGTGCGTGTAAAGGGCTTCATTGTGCCCGCGAGTTGCAGCTTCACATTGGTCAATGCTGTCATCGATTATGGCACCATTGACCCTCAAATATTAAGCGCTTCAAACTACACCACGCTGGAAGCAAAAAGTACGCCTTATAATATCAAGTGCTCTTCTGGAACCCAGTTGGCTGTGACGGCTGTGGATAATCGTGCCGCCAGTAAAGTTCCGAACATGATGTGGCGTCAGTTCGATCTTCCAGTTACTGATAACTTCAATTTCGGGCTTGGGTTAACCGCGGCTAATCAAAAGATTGGTGGTTACATAATGCAACTACTTAATTCCATCGCTGACGGAAAGCCTGTTCTGCCTCTTTATGGGGACAGTCGAGGACGCTGGGTGGGGGGTGAGGGCGCGCTGGGGCAGGGGGGACATTTAACCAGCTGGTATTCAGGAACATTAGCACCTGTGCGGCTAACTGTTATTTCTGGACGTCTACAGTTTCAAGCCGTCATCAATAAAACCTCTGAATTAAATTTTAAGGATGTGGCCAGGTTGGACGGTCTCGCGACCTTGGAGTTGCGCTATCTCTAAGTAGTAGCTGATCTGGTCAGGGCAAATCAGTGCTCTTCCGAGGAGTGCTGGAAGTTGCACCAGCAGTTTTGATACTCGTTAAATGAAGGGAAGAACAAATGATAATAGTGTCAAAGGCAAAGGCTCTCCTTTCGTTGTTTGTATGCTTCAACTTTCTTTTATGCAGCGTGGCGGTGGGCGATGGTATGCAACCTGAAACCACTGTCGTCGTTTTGAATGAGGCCGATGGGGAGGCCAGCATCAATGTGACAAATACGGATGCCCGACCCGCGTTGCTGCATTCGACCATCGAGGATATTCCAGAAGATCTTGAGCCCCTGGTGGTGTTGACCCCGCCGGTTGCACGGGTCGATGGTGGTGAGCGGCAAATGGTGAGGTTCCTGATAACCGCCAAGGAACCGCTCAAGACCCAGCGGTTGAAGCGCGTTTCCTTCGAAGGCATTCCCCAGGCTCAACCCGGTTCGGGTGCAACCATCGGTATCAGCCTTCGACAGAATCTGCCGCTGATCCTGCATCCGAAGGGACTGCCGCGGCACGAGGCACCCTGGGAGTTGCTGGCATGGCAACTCAGGAACAAAACCTTGAGTGTGCGTAACGACAGCCCCTATGTGGTTCGTTTGGCGGCTGAAGTACGGCTCAATCCACAGAAAATCAGCACCAGCCTTCCCCGTACCTACATCCTGCCGGGCGAAGTATTGAGCGTGGAGTTGAAAACAGCGGCACCAGGGGCGACCTCCGTCACCCTCGAACCTGCCACCGTGTATGGTTTTTCCGTCGATAGCTACGAAGCGTTGCTCGTAGCGAACGCACCGTAATCCGCCATGAGCGATATCAACGGAGTCACCGGCACGGTTCGTAGTCGTTCACGTGAAAAACAAACACCCCAGCCGCTGTTCAGCGTCAATGGCCTGAGCCTGTCGGTGTGTGTAGTGATGATGTCGGGTGTGGCGACGGGGTCTTATGCGGCGCCGACATCGACCATCGCGGGTTTTGATCTGGCGACGTTGCAGGCGCGTGGCATCAGCCCTTCGGTTGCCCAGTATTTCCGTAGCGCCCCGCGTTTTAGCGAGGGCCTGAGGGTCGTAGACCTGACGGTGAATGGTGAACGTATTGGCTTGACGGATGCACGCTTCGATAGCGAGGGCGAATTGTGTTTTACCCGTGCTTTGCTGGAGCGCGCAGGCCTGCGTGTGCCTTCTTCGGTGATTGACGGGAGGGCTGCTGCTGATCATGCCTGCCATGATTTTCGTGCCGAGTACCCCAAGACGGTCACGACCCTGCGTCCTGGAAGTGAAGAAGTGGCGTTAGTGGTGCCCACGGACGCGCTGCACGATGGTCAGCGAGGTTCCGGCAGCTACGCTCGGGGGGGCACCGCCGCACTGCTCAATTACGATATTCAGGCAGTCAATAGTCACTCGCGAGCAGACACCAACCGTTATATGTCCGCCTCCACCGAGGTGGGTTTCAACCTGGGCGACTGGATTGCCCGCAGTCGCCAGCTCTACATCGCCAACGACCGTAACACCACGACCGAGCATCTGTACGCCTATGCACAGCGCGATTTTGCGCCGCTGGCCTCGACATTCCAAGTCGGACAGGTTTCTGGCATCAGCCCTGTGTTTGGTGGCGTGCAACTGATGGGGGCACAGCTGTTCCCTGACGGTATAGAAAACCGTGCGGCCAACGCGGGCGTCCTGGTGGAAGGGCAGGCTCTTAGCCAATCACGGGTCGAGGTGAGGCAGTCCGGTGCCCTGATCTACACAACAGTGGTGCCAGAGGGGCCTTTCGCCTTGAAGAACCTGCCCTTGCTCAATGGCACCAGCGATCTTAACGTCACCGTCATCGACACTCGCGGTGGCCAGCGCAGCTTTGTGGTGCCCGCCGCCTCGTTTCGTGCGGCAGTGCCCGTCAAGTCGGGCTACGCCGCGTCGGTGGGCAAGATTCGCGATGTCGAGCGGCGAGGCGCCAGGGAGCCCTTGATGGGCATGGGGAGTGGCACTTGGGCGGTGGGCAGGAACAGCGCGCTCAGCGCAGGTGTGCAGGCCACTGAAGGCTATAACTCGTTGGGATGGGCGCTGGACAGTAATTTCTCCCAGCGCTTTTCCGTCGGGGTGCGTAATAACCTGTCTCGAGACCATTCGAAAAAAGTGCAGGGCGCCCGAAGCAGTATTTCCGTAGGCGCTGCATTGCCCTGGGATGTGCAGATGGCGTTGAGCGCCACGACCCAGACGCAGGGTTACCGGGACGTACTCGATGCCGTATCCCGTGAAGGGCATGAAGGCTCGCGCTTCAAGAACCAGTACACCGCGGGTTTCAGCTGGGCGGACCCGCTATTCGGTGGCTTCTCTATCGGCTATACGCGTGGATCGCATTTCAACAGCCGCACTTCCGAGCACGTCTATGGCTCATGGAACAAGAACTTCATGTACGCCAACGTGGGCGTGACGGTGGATTCGCAAGTAGGCCAATCCAGCCAGGCAAAGGACAAGGGCCGAAACGATGACGGCGTAGGTGTGCGCTTGCAGGTCAGCGTGCCCTTGGGTGGCGATCGTTCCCTGAGTACGTATGCCCGCCGCCAGGGCCTGCGATCCAGCATCGGTACCGCCTATGACGAGCGCGTCGATGAAACGCTGAACTACCAGGTCCGCAGTGATCATGAGCTGGGTGAACCTGCTGGAAACACACTGGGCGCAACGCTCAATACGACATCCCGCTATGCCCAGGTGGGCCTGGGAATCAACCGCGATTCTTACAACACCAGCTACAGCGGACAGGTGCAAGGCGGTGTGGTTGCTCACTCGGAAGGCGTCACGCTATCGCCTTACCCTGTCGAGGACACGTTTGGCGTGGTCTCGGTCGGCGATATCCCTGGCGCACGGATTACCACGCCGCAAGGCCCCGTATGGACCGACCCATGGGGCAAGGCGGTCATTGCCGCCTTGCCGGCCTATCAAACCAGCCAGTTGGAAGTCGAAGGCAAAAGCTTGCCGAAACAAGTGGATATCAAGAATGGCACCCGGACCCTGGAGGCAGGGCGAGGTTCGTTCAGTCAGGTCAACTTCGATGTGGTGAAGGTGCGACGAGTGCTGCTGCGTGCCACCGACTCGGGAGGTAACCCTTTGCCCCAGGGCGCTGCGGTCCTGGGAGCTGACAATACTTTCCTGACCACGGTAGTGGGTGACGGCATGATTTTCCTGAGTAATGCCGATGCGTTGAAAACCCTGAAAGTATCCTCGTCGAATGCGACTTCTTGCGTACTGAAACTCGACCTCGCGGAGCAAACGAATGATGGCCAATTTTATGAAGCCGCTTCGGCGACCTGCCGCTAGGGCTGGCGCCTTGAAGCGTGCTGGTGTGCTGCTGGCGGGGCTGTTGCTGGCGGGTGAGGCCAGTGCGGCTTGTCGTTTGTCCTTGAGCCAGCCGCTGGTTGACTATGGCCTGCTGCGAAGTGACGGGCAGTCGGCCAGCCAGGCCGTTTCCATGGGCAAGCGCACAGTGCGTTTGAATGTGGTGTGCCCTGGGGCAACCGTGATTGCGCTGCGTTTTGACGGTACGCCCGCCAACGCTGAGGGCTACAGGTTTGGTCGGCAAGACTATTTCAACCTGACCCTCCAGCATCCCCTGCTGGATGGGAAGCCCGTGGAGCTGGCGCAGTTGTACAACCACGCCGAGCGAGGCGGGGCCCTGCGCCCAGGGCAGGTGCTGGTTGTGTTGGCAGGTGGGTTGCCTGCCACCGGGCATACCTTTTCAGCGCAGGTGCAGGTCGACACCTGGCTGTCGAGTGCGGCCATTGCCGTTCGCGATAAAACCACGCTGGAGGGCAATGGACGATTCGAGCTGGTGCCAGGAGGCTGACGGGTCAGGCGGAGGCCTCGGTAGTGCCGATGAAATTCGCGAGCTCGGCAGTCTGAGGGTTTGCAAACAGCACCTTGGGATCACCGACTTCATGCACCTTGCCCTGGTGCATGAACACCAGCTTATCCCCGACTTCCCGGGCAAAGCGCATTTCGTGGGTCACCATGATCAGGGTCATGCCGTCCTTGGCCAACTGGCGAACCACACTGAGGACTTCGTTGACCAGTTCCGGGTCCAGCGCCGAAGTGATTTCATCGCACAGCAGCACCTTGGGCGACATCGCCAGCGCACGAGCGATGGCAACGCGTTGCTGCTGGCCGCCTGAAAGGCGATCGGGAAAGGCGTCGAACTTCTCGCCCAGGCCAACGCGTTCCAGCATCTGCCGCGCCAATTGTGTCGCCTTGGCCTTGGGCACTTTTTGTACGACCTGTGGCGCAAGCATGACGTTTTCGCCCACCGTAAGGTGCGGGAACAGGTTGAACTGCTGGAACACCATGCCCACTTTCTGCCGCAGGCTGCGCAGGTCGGCACGGGCGGCGTCGAGGTATTCGCCGTCAACTTCAATCACGCCGTCGTTGATCGATTCCAGGCCATTGAGGGTTCGCAGTAAAGTGGATTTACCCGAGCCGCTGCGGCCGATGATCGCCACCACCTGGCCTTCTTCAACCGTCAGGTCGATGCCCTTGAGTACGTGGTGATCGCCGTAATACTTATGCAGGGCGGAAATTCTAAGCAGAGGCATGCAGTCTCCTTTCCAGGTAGCGCGCACTGAGGGACAAGGGGTAGCAGAGCAGGAAGTAACCGAGGGCCACCAGGCCGTAGACCATAAAGGGCTCGAAAGTGGCATTGGCGAGCATGCCGCCGGTCTTGGTCAATTCGGTGAAGCCGATGATCGAGGTCACTGCGGTGCCTTTGACCACCTGCACCGAGAAGCCCACGGTGGGCGCCACGGCAATTCGCAGGGCCTGGGGCAGGATCACGTAGCGCAGTTGCTCAAATGGGTTGAGGGCCAGGCTGGCCGAAGCTTCCCACTGCCCGTGGGCGATGGAGTCGACGCAGCCACGCCAGATTTCGGCGAGGTAGGCGCTGGTGAACAGCGTCAAGGCAATCGCCGCGGCCAGCCAGGGCGAGATATCCACGCCAAGCAGGGCGATGCCGAAAAACACCAGGAACAGTTGCATCAACAGCGGCGTGCCCTGGAACAGTTCGATGTAGGTGCGCGCGACATTACGCGGGAAAGCCTTGCGGCTGATGCGCATCGTCATCACCAGCAAGCCGATCAGGCCACCGCCGACAAACGCCACCAACGACAACAACAATGTCCACTGCAGGCCGGTGGCCAGGTTGCGAACGATGTCCCAGAAGGAAAAATCACTCATCGACTGTTCCTCATCACGAAGCGGCGGCCAATCCAGTTGAGCAACTGGCGAATCATCAACGCCATGCACAGGTACACCAGGGTGGTCAGGGCATAGGTTTCAAACGCGCGGAAGTTACGCGACTGGATAAAGTTGGCGGCAAAGCTCAGTTCCTCGGTGGCGATCTGCGAACACACCGCCGAGCCGAGCATCACAATGATGATCTGGCTGCTCAAGGCCGGCCACACCTTGCCCAGCGCCGGTAGCAGCACCACATGGCGGAATGCTTCGAAGCGTGTCATCGCCAGCGCTGCGGCGGCCTCCAGTTGCCCGCGCGGGATGGCCTGGATACCGGCGCGGATGATTTCGGTGGAGTAGGCCCCCAGGTTGATCACCATCGCCAGCACGGCGGCTTGCCACTCGGTAATCTTCAGCCCCAGGGACGGCAGGCCGAAGAAGATAAAGAACAACTGCACCAGGAACGGCGTGTTGCGGATCAACTCGACATACACCCCAAAGAACCAGGCGAATGGCTGGATTTTCCACGCCCGCACCACGGCCCCCACGGTGCCCAGGGCGACCCCCAGGATCGCGCCGATAGCGGTCAGCTCAAGGGTGAAGAGGGCACCGCGCAACAGCAGGTCGGTATTGGCCAGCACCGGCACAAAGTCGAATTGATAGGCCATCAATCAGCTCCGCTTCAGAGGTCAGCAGGCAGTGGTTCTTTGAGCCACTGCATCGCGTTCTTTTCCAGGCTGCCGTCCGCCTTGGCCGCGACCAGGATCTGGTTGACCTTCTCCAGCAACGCCGGCTCGTTCTTGTTCACGCCCACGTACACCGGCGAATCCTTGAGCTTCACTTTCAGCGCGGGCACGCGTTTCGGGTTGCGCTCGCTGATCGCTACCATCACCACGTTGCCGCTTGCGATCAGGTCGACTTGGCCGGCCAGGTAGGCGGCGATGGTCGAGTTGTTATCTTCGAAACGCTTGATGGTTGCCTCTTTGGGGGCGACGGCGGTCAGCTCGATGTCTTCGATGGCGCCACGAGTCACGCTGATGGTCTTGCCCTTGAGGTCGTCAGTGCTGGCGATGGGGGCGTCAGGCGGGCCGAACACCGCCAGGTAGAAGGGGGCGTAGGCCTTGGAGAAGTCGATGACCTTTTCACGCTCGGGGTTCTTGCCCAGGCTGGAGATCACCAGGTCGACCTTGCCGGTGGTGAGGAACGGAATGCGGTTGGTGCTGTTGACCGGCGTCAGTTCCAGCTTGACCTTGAGTTGGTCGGCCAGCAGCTTGGCGGTGTCGATATCCAGGCCGCGTGGTTTCATGTCGGGGCCGACCGAACCGAATGGCGGGAAGTCCTGGGGCACGGCGACCTTGAGGGTGCCACGGGCGACGATGTCGTCCAGACCGTTGGCCTGGGCGGGTGCCTGGCTCAGCATCAGGCTGGCAAACAGGGCAGTGAGCAGGGCGCTGTAGCGCTTGGTCATGGCAACTCTCCGAGAAGGGCGAAGGGAATTTCTGGATTTGCCCAGTGCACAGCCCATGCCATGACCGTCGCAATGGCCTGCAACGCTCGGATTTGTTGAGTTTAAGTGGTCTTACTGGTCTGAACAGTTGGCAGGCATTTCGCACCCTTTTCGGGCGTCGACAAAACCTGGCGAGCCCCTTTGGGGCGTAGCTTGCCGCCGGCTGCGAATAGCTTTACAACTAGCCGCTCAGTTGTCTGGAACCTTGAGTTTTTTATGAATTCCATCGCCCAAGCCGTACCGGAAGCGGCCCTGCAGGCCATCCGTAAACTGATCAAGGAGCAGGGCTTCGGGCCGGGTGATGCATTGCCATCCCAGCGCGACTTGGCAGTGCAGTTGGGCGTGAGTCGGGCGTCTTTGCGCGAGGCATTGTCGTCCCTCAGTGCTTTGGGCGTAGTCAGTGTGCAGCCAGGCAAGGGCGTGTTTGTGCAGGAGGTACAAGAGTCGCCGGGATTTGCCTGGCCCTTCGCGGCCCAGGCCACGCCGCTGGATATCTTCCAGTTGCGCTACGCGCTGGAGGGGTTTGCGGCGGGTTTGGCGGCAGTGACATTGACCCTCGATGAGCTGGATAGCCTTGAAGATAATGTCGAGGCCATGCGCAAAGTGCTCAAGGCCGGTGACTTCGAAGCTGCCGCCCGACTGGACTTCGAATTTCACCAGCGCATCCTCCTGGCCAGCGGCAATCAGGCGATGGTGAGCATACTCAGCGCCAGTGCCGAGGTGTTTCTGGAGAGCCAGAAACTACCGTTCATCCGGCCGGAGCGGGCCATGGAAACCTGGCAGGAGCACCGTCGAATCCTGCGTGCCCTGGCACGTCGCGCCAGTGCAGCGGCACAAAAAACCATGCAGGAACACGTGCGCAACGCGGCATTGCGTACTGGCATTGCCTTTGTGACTCCCGTAACGCCCTGAGTTGGGCCCATACCCAAACTCATGCACCACCATAGCAAGACTCAATCAGAGACGGCTTCCTGAACGGGGGAAGGGCAGCTATGATGGGCAACGTTTTTTTTGCTTACAATCCGGAGACATCCATGAGCAGCGATCTTATCAAGCACGTCACCGACGCGACCTTTGAGGCCGAAGTACTCAAGGCTGCTGGCCCGGTGCTGGTTGACTACTGGGCTGAATGGTGCGGCCCTTGCAAAATGATCGCTCCAGTCCTGGACGACATTGCGACCACCTACGAAGGCAAGCTGACCATTGCCAAGCTGAACATCGACGACAACCAGGAAACCCCGGCCAAGCACGGCGTGCGTGGTATCCCGACCCTGATGCTGTTCAAGGACGGCAACATCGAAGCGACCAAAGTAGGCGCGCTGTCGAAGTCCCAGTTGCAAGCTTTCCTCGACGCGCACATCTAAGCGTCAGCAAAAAGCCCCGCAAATCGCGGGGCTTTTTCGTGAAACAGGGCTAGACGCTCCGAAACTCAGGTGGTACATTCGGCCCCGCACTGGTTTCTCCACTGCCCCCTGCAAGCCGTCGCCGACGCATTCCTTTCGATTAGTACGCGATCCTGTCGCCTTCTCTGCGGCGCGGCCTCATTAAGCCAAAAGCTTAATTTCCCCCCCTCCATAAATGATTACGTCATTCCTATATGAATCTGACTGAACTCAAGCAAAAGCCGATTACCGAACTGCTCGAATTGGCCGAACAGATGGGCATAGAAAATATGGCCCGTTCGCGCAAGCAGGACGTGATTTTCTCCCTGCTGAAAAAGCACGCGAAAAGCGGCGAGGAAATCTCCGGTGATGGCGTGCTGGAGATTCTCCAGGACGGCTTCGGCTTCCTCCGCTCTGCAGACGCCTCCTATCTCGCCGGCCCAGACGATATCTATGTCTCGCCGAGCCAGATCCGTCGCTTCAACTTGCGCACCGGTGACACCATCGTTGGCAAGATCCGCCCTCCGAAGGAAGGCGAGCGTTATTTCGCCCTGCTCAAGGTCGACACGATCAACTTCGATCGCCCCGAGAACGCGAAAAACAAGATTCTCTTCGAGAACCTGACCCCGCTGTTCCCGACCGTGCGCATGAAGATGGAGGCCGGCAACGGTTCCACCGAAGACCTGACCGGTCGAGTCATCGACCTGTGCGCTCCCATCGGCAAGGGCCAGCGTGGCCTGATCGTCGCACCGCCGAAAGCCGGTAAGACCATCATGCTGCAGAACATTGCAGCGAACATCGCACGTAACAACCCTGAAGTTCACCTGATCGTATTGCTGATCGATGAGCGTCCGGAAGAAGTTACCGAAATGCAGCGCACCGTGCGCGGCGAAGTGGTTGCCTCGACGTTCGATGAGCCGCCAACCCGCCACGTGCAGGTTGCCGAAATGGTGATCGAGAAGGCCAAGCGCCTGGTCGAACACAAGAAGGACGTGGTGATCCTGCTCGACTCCATCACCCGTCTGGCTCGCGCCTACAACACCGTGATCCCGAGCTCCGGCAAGGTATTGACCGGTGGTGTTGATGCCCACGCCCTGGAGAAACCGAAGCGTTTCTTCGGCGCCGCGCGGAACATCGAAGAAGGCGGCTCGCTGACCATTATCGCCACCGCGCTGGTTGAAACCGGCTCGAAGATGGATGAAGTGATCTACGAAGAGTTCAAGGGTACCGGCAACATGGAATTGCCCCTGGACCGTCGCATCGCGGAAAAACGCGTGTTCCCGGCGATCAACATCAACCGCTCCGGCACCCGCCGCGAAGAGTTGCTGACCGCCGACGACGAACTGCAGCGCATGTGGATCCTGCGCAAGCTGCTGCACCCAATGGACGAAGTTGCGGCCATTGAGTTCTTGATCGACAAGCTGAAAACCACCAAGACCAACGACGAGTTCTTCCTGTCGATGAAACGTAAGTAATACGACGTTTCAGGTCCGAAAGAATGGCGCCCTCCGGGGCGCCATTTTTTTTGTGTCGAAAAAGGGAGGTTTGAGCGCGTCAAGTGTCAGTTAAGAAACAAAAAAGGTGAGCGAGGCTACGTTCATCCCCATTCGTATCTGGCTGACTCTAGATTTATGACCTCTCTTGCTTACCGAAGAGACATTGATGGCCTACGTGCTGTCGCTGTCCTTGCAGTCGTGCTGTTCCACTTTGGCGTTCCAGGCGTTACTGGCGGCTTTGTGGGGGTAGACATTTTTTTTGTGATTTCCGGCTTTTTGATTACATCGATCATCTGGCGCGAACGCCAGGCCGGGCGTTTCAGTTTCGTCGACTTCTGGGCTCGCCGCGCCCGGCGTATCCTGCCGGCGTTGTTCGTGATGATGGCCGCGACACTGGCAGTGGGTTGGTTCCTGTTGGCACCCAAGGACTACGAAGAGCTGGGACGGTCGGCGCACTACCAAGTGATCTTCACCTCCAACCTGCTATTTTCACGCCAGCACGGTTATTTCGACGCCTCCTCTGACATCAAGCCATTGCTGCACACCTGGTCGCTGGCGGTGGAGGAGCAGTTCTACATCCTCTTCCCGTTGTTGCTGACCCTGCTTTCCAGCCGCTTGAAACACTGGCGCCTGGCCTTGTTCGTGGTGTTGCTGGTGTCGTTTGGCCTGAGCGTCTGGGCCGTCGACCATCAACCGCAAAAAGCCTTCTTCCTGCTACACCTCAGGGCCTGGGAACTGCTGGCGGGTGCGATGCTGGCGGTGATGCCCAAGCGTGACTGGCGCGCTTCACCGGCACTCGCCCAGGGGGTCAGTCTGGTGTCCATGGCGTTGATCCTGATTGCTATATTCGCTTTCGATGCGTCCACGCCATTCCCCGGTGCCGCCGCTTTGCTGCCGGTGCTGGGTGTGGTTGGTTTGATCTGGGCCAATGGGCAGCGGCAAACCTGGGTCGGGCGGTTGCTCAGTTCGCGGTTGATGGTGGGCCTGGGGCTGATTTCTTATTCCTGGTACCTGTGGCATTGGCCGGTGTTCGTGTACGCCAACTATGCCGCGGTTGATGGCTTGGGCGCGCTTGATCTGACCGGGTTGTTATTGCTGAGCCTGGTGCTGGGTTATGTGTCCTGGCGCTTCGTGGAGGCGCCGTTTCGGGAAAAGCGCTTGCTGGCTGGGCGCAAGGCGATCCTGGCCGCTGCCGGGGCTGGCATCCTGTGCCTGGGCTTGACGGGCCTTGCGGTGCGCGAAGCCGATGGCGTGCCTTCACGCTTGTCCGAACAGGCGTTGCGGTATGCCCAGGCTAAGAAATGGAGCCCGGAACTCATGGCCTGCCTGGCGGACAAGGACACGCCCGATGAGCGACTGTTCTGCCACTTTGGCCCCAAAAGTCTGTCGGTGTCCGCGCTGGTGTGGGGCGATAGCCATGCCACCGCGTTGATTCCGGCGCTTGAAGATGGGGCCAAGCGCCACGACATCAGCCTGGTACAGGCCAGCTTCGCCGGTTGCGTGCCCTTGGACGGTCTGGAGAATATTTCTCGGTGTGCGCATTTCAATCGCCGCGTCGAGAAGGCCTTGGCCGATCAGTCGTTCAGTGATGTGGTACTGGCGGCGCGCTGGAGCCTGTACCTCTATGGGCAAATGTCGGGCGACAAGGAGCACGCGCTCAAGGACCCGAGCACCGGTGAGTACGTGCGCGCCGTGGCCGAACAACGCTTCGCCGAGGGCCTGCGCGAGCGCATCAAGGGGTTGCGCGCCGCCGGGCATCGCGTCTGGTTGGTCAAGGAAGTCCCGCTGCAGCAAATCATCGTGCCTTACCGCCTCAGTCGCCTGGCCATGATGCACCGCCCGGTGGAGGGAGAAGGGCTTGCGGTGGAGGAGCATGAGCGGCGCCAGGCTTTTATCACCCAGCTATTCGACGAGTTGGCGGCTGCCGACAGTGGCGTGGCGGTACTGGACCCGTCGCCCCTGCTGTGTGGCGTCGACGGTCTATGTCGGGTCGAACTCAATGGTCGCGCGCTGTACACCGATGATAATCACCTCTCCGACGTCGGTGCGCGGCACATCGAAGCCTTTCTGGAGCCACTGTTCAGTTCGCTGCAATCACGGGGGCTGACGGCCAATTAAGCTGCCAGCCGCGGTCAGAGCAGGTAGGATGTACGCCTATTTTACGGGTGGCATGGTTAATGAAATTCAAGGATCTTCGGGATTTCGTGCAGCAACTTGAGCAGCGCGGAGAGTTGAAACGTATCCAGGTACCGGTTTCCCCGGTGCTGGAAATGACTGAGATTTGCGACCGTACCCTGCGTAACAAGGGCCCGGCGCTGCTGTTCGAGAACCCGACCGGCTTTGATATCCCGGTGCTCGGCAACCTGTTCGGCACCCCCGACCGCGTGGCCTTTGGCATGGGCGCCGAATCGGTCAGCGAATTGCGCGAGATCGGCAAGCTGCTGGCATTCCTCAAGGAGCCCGAGCCTCCCAAGGGCTTGAAGGATGCCTGGTCGAAGCTGCCGATTTTCCGCAAGATCATTGCCATGGCGCCCAAGGTGGTCAAGGACGCGGTGTGCCAGGAAGTGATCATCGAGGGTGATGACGTCGACCTGGGCATGTTGCCGGTGCAGACCTGCTGGCCCGGCGACGTCGGCCCGCTGATCACCTGGGGCCTGACCGTCACCAAGGGCCCGAACAAGGATCGCCAGAACCTCGGCATCTACCGTCAGCAAGTGATCGGCCGCAACAAAGTGATCATGCGTTGGCTGAGCCACCGCGGCGGTGCCCTCGATTTCCGTGAGTGGTGTGAAAAGCACCCGGGCAAGCCGTTCCCGGTTTCCGTGGCGCTGGGTGCCGACCCGGCGACCATCCTCGGCGCCGTGACGCCGGTACCGGACAGCCTGTCCGAATACGCATTCGCCGGCCTGCTGCGCGGCAACCGCACTGAGCTGGTGAAGTGCCGTGGCAACGACCTGCAAGTACCGGCCACCGCCGAAATCATCCTCGAAGGCGTGATTCACCCCGGTGAAATGGCCGATGAGGGCCCTTACGGTGACCACACCGGTTACTACAACGAAGTCGACAGTTTCCCGGTGTTCACTGTCGAACGCATTACCCATCGAATCAAGCCGATCTACCACAGCACCTACACTGGCCGACCACCGGATGAGCCGGCGATCCTCGGCGTGGCGCTCAACGAAGTGTTCGTGCCGATCCTGCAAAAGCAATTCCCGGAGATCACCGACTTCTACCTGCCGCCGGAAGGCTGTTCGTACCGCATGGCCATTGTGACCATGAAGAAGTCGTACCCAGGCCATGCCAAGCGGGTCATGCTGGGTGTGTGGTCGTTTTTGCGACAGTTCATGTACACCAAGTTCGTTATTGTCACCGACGACGACATCAACGCCCGTGACTGGAACGACGTGATCTGGGCCATCACCACACGCATGGACCCCAAGCGCGATACGGTGATGATCGACAATACGCCGATCGACTACCTTGACTTCGCCTCGCCGGTGTCGGGGCTGGGGTCGAAGATGGGCCTGGATGCCACCCATAAGTGGCCGGGTGAAACCACCCGCGAGTGGGGGCGGGTGATCGTCAAGGATGAAGCCGTGACGGCGCGTGTCGATGCGATCTGGAAAGAATTGGGAATAGATTGATGCGTGTAACCCTGCAACCTTCCGGTGCGGTACTGGAGTTGGTCCCTGGCGAGCGAATTCTCGAAGGCGCCCGCCGCCTGGGCTACGAGTGCCCGCAAGCCTGTCGCAACGGCGTGTGCCACGTGTGTGCGGCGCTCCTGGTGGAAGGCCGCGTGCAGCAGGCCGGCGAGGTGCGCGACCATGGTGAGTTCTATACCTGCATCGCCGAGCCACTGGAAGATTGTGTGGTGTTGTGGGATGGCGTGCTGGCACCGGGTGAGTTACCGCTGCGCAAGTTGGCGTGCCAGTTGAGCGAGTGCGTGGAGGTCGGTGGCGATGTGTGGCGCGTGCGCCTGCGCGCCCCGGCCGGCAAGGCAGTGCGTTACCACGCTGGGCAATACCTGATGATCGAGCGGGAGAACGGCGAGAAGTCGGCGTTTTCCCTGGCCTCCGCGCCCCATGCCGGGCGCGACCTGGAGCTGCACGTGCTGGCCCGCGAGGACAGCGCGCGCAACTTGCTGGAGCAGTTGCAGCGCAACCGGATGGCTCGCATTGAGCTGCCGTTTGGCGACACCCACCTGGCTGAGCTGCCAGACGGGCCGCTGGTATTGATCGCCGCCGGCACCGGCATGGCGCAGATGCACAGCCTGATCGAGCATTGCCGCGCCTCTGGCTTCAAGCACCCGGTGCACCTGTATTGGGGCGTGCGTCGTCCAGAAGACTTCTACGAGATCGAGCATTGGGATCAATGGGCTCAACTGCCCAACCTGTTCCTGCACAAAGTCGTCAGCGACCTGTGTGGCTGGCAGGGTCGCTGCGGGCTGTTGCATGAGGCCGTGTGCGAGGACATTGCCGACCTGAAGGCGGTGCATGTCTACGCCAGCGGTTCGCCGGCGATGATCTACGGGACCTTGGACGCACTGGTGGAGGCCGGCATGGATGCGCACCAGATGCGCGCCGACGTATTCGCCTACGCCCCGCGGCCCTGACGCGATCAAACGGTGGGAGGGGCGGTGCGACGATTCGACGTGCTCCCATAGCGGTGTATCAGTCCAAATGAGCTGGCTGGCACTTCCCTATCGGGAGCAAGCCACCCGCCACAATGGTTTGTGCCGGCTCAGAATCGTACTCCGGTCGTCACCATCGCCGCATTGAACCCCAGCAATACCAGTTCCGCCGCCACCGGCCCGTAATGGGTGCCCACGGACGGAATGATCACCGGCGCCACGCCAAAATGGTTCAACGGGATCTTGTCGCGATATTCGCCGCGATAACCCTGGATCGCCCCGCCTGTCAGTTTCACATACACCGGATAGTCAGCCATGTCATAGCGCTTGCCCGCGTAGACGTAGTACGAACGCTGGCTGAACGAGTTGCGAAACGTCGCGCCGCCATATACCAGGCCTGACGGCTCATTGCGTTCCAGCCCGATCAAGTCTTGCTGGTTATTGTGGTCCGGGTCCGGCGCGAAGTGGCGAGTGTAGACGCTGGTCTGCGCATACCAGAAGCCTTTGTCGTCATTGGCGGGCGGCGCTTCGGCAGCGAGGGCCGTGGTGGCCTGGGCCAGGAACAGCAGGCCGGGCAGTCGATATTTTTTCATGGAGGCGACCTCGATAGTCGGTGTGAGAGGCGGCTAAGTGGGTCGTGATGTGCACGCTATTTTGACGGCTTGACGTGCGCCCAGGCTGAACCGGGGCTGAAAGTAGCGGGATTGCTGCCCTGAATCCTGACGAAAGGGCGGGGGGGCTTATACTTTTGCTTATTCTTTTAAGGTATTTAATTTATTTGATAGATATCTTTAAGCTATATATCAACGGACTACCGAACGACAGACACTAACCAATCACTGACCGCCACCGCCCGCCAGCCGGATCGATCGTACGCACTCAGCGCAATGAAGTTCTGAGTGTTGATTCCAAGGGGAGCGGTATGGGGAGCTACAAGAAACACGCGCTGTACTCAGCGATTTTGTCGGCCAATTTGCTGACCGCTGTGGGATTCAATCCAGTCCAGGCGGCTGAAACGCCCGCCGCCGATGTACCCAAACTCGACACGGTGATTGTCACCGGTACCCGTGCCCAGGAGCGCACGGCCAGCGCTTCACTGTCGCCTATCGATGTGATTTCCGGCGAGACCCTACGCAGTACCGGCTCCGATGAGCTGGGGGCGGTGCTGGCGCGCCTGATTCCGTCGATCAACTTCCCTCGCCCAAGCCTGGTGGACGGTGCCGAGCTGGTACGACCTGCACAGTTGCGCGGCCTGTCGCCGGACCAGGTGCTGGTGCTGGTCAACGGCAAGCGCCGCCACACCAGTGCGTTCGTCAACCTGGGCGGTGCGGTAGGGCGTGGTTCGGCCCCGGCGGATTTGAATGCGATCCCGCTGTCGGCGGTGGATCATATCGAAGTGCTGCGTGACGGCGCTTCCGCGCGCTACGGCTCCGATGCCATCGCGGGTGTGATCAACGTGATCCTCAAGCACGCTGACCATGGCGGCTCGATCTCCACCAAGTTTGGCGAATACAAGAAGGGCGATGGCATCCAGCGCAATATCAGCGGCAACACTGGCCTGGCTTTGGGTGACAACGGCTTTATCAACCTCTCGGCCGAAGGTGCCGACAACGACTACACCAACCGCGCCGGGGATGATTTCCGGCCGGGCAGCGTGGGTTCCACCACCTACGGCCAGCGCGTGTTCCGACAAGGCGAGCCGGCGACCAATGAAGGCAAATTGCAGTTCAACTCCGAATATTCCTTCAACGATGCGGCCGAGTTCTACTCTTTCGGCGGTTACAGC
Organism: Pseudomonas sp. FG86; assembly: GCF_057808775.1. Taxonomy (NCBI): domain Bacteria; kingdom Pseudomonadati; phylum Pseudomonadota; class Gammaproteobacteria; order Pseudomonadales; family Pseudomonadaceae; genus Pseudomonas; species Pseudomonas sp. FG86. The sequence continues at coordinate 37,795 of NZ_JBMDIS010000053.1, forward strand.
AAGCGACGCGGCGAGACGGCAGCGTTCTACCGGGCGAGCAATGCGTCCAACAACATCCCGGCGCTCAACCCCAACGGCTACCTGCCGCTGATCAAAGGCGACCTGGAGGACACCTCACTGGTGGTGGGCTTGCGCGGCTTGCTGGCCTACGACTGGCATTACGACTTCTCGGCCAATTACGGCAAGAACCAGTACGCGCTGAGCACCGAAACCATCAACACCTCCCTGGGCCTGGCCACGCCGCGCAAGTTCGATAACGGCACGTTGAGCAACGACCAGAAGCAAATCAGCCTGGACCTGTCTCGCGAGTTCGACGTGGGTTGGCTGCCTTACCCGGTGTCCGTGGCGTTTGGTGGTGAATACTTGCACCAGGGGTATGAAATCGAGGCGGGAGAGCCCGCCTCTTATTACCAGACCGGCAGCTCGGGGTTAGGTGGCTTTCGTGATGCTGATGCGGGCACCAGCACACGGCATAACTGGGCACAGTACCTGGATCTGGAAACCAACTTCACCGAAAAACTCAGTGCCTCGGCTGCCGTGCGCCATGAGGACTACAGCGACTTTGGCTCCAATGTCAGCGGCTCGCTGTCAGCGCGTTACGACTTCACCCCGCAAGTCGCGGTGCGCGGCAGTATTTCCAATGGTTTCCGCGCACCGTCCCTGGCCCAGCAGAACTTTGCCTACACCTCCTCGCAGTTGATCGGCAGTACGATCCAGGAAGCCGGCACCTTCCCGGCCAACAGCCAGGTGGCCCGTCTGCTCGGTGCCGAAGACCTCAAGGCCGAGAAATCGCGCAACTACAGCCTCGGCCTGGTACTGGAACCGGCCGATGACTTGACCGTGACGCTGGACGTGTACCGCATCGATATCCGTGACCGCATCAGCCTTTCGTCCAACCTGAACCTCAACCCGGCGGCGATTGCTTACCTGCAGGCCAATGGCGTGGGCAATATCAACTACACCAGTGCGCGGTACTTCACCAATGCCACCGACACCAGCACCGACGGCGTCGACCTGGTGGCCAACTATCGCTATCAACTCGATAACGGCATCCGCTGGAACAGCACCGTGGGCTACAACTACAACCACACCAAGGTCACCGACGTGAAAGCCAACCCGGCCGTCCTCGATAGCCTGGGGGTGAACCTGCTGCGAGTGGACCGTCGCGAGCGCATCGGTTTGCTCGGCGATACCACGCCCCAGCACAAACTGAGCCTGGGTAACGACTTCACCTTCGGCCGGTGGGCGTTGCACAGCAACCTGGTGCGCTATGGTGAATTCACCAGTTACCAGGCCGACAAGGTCAACGACCAGACCTTCAAGGCGGCCTGGGTGCTCGACCTGTCGGTGGACTACAAGCTGAAGAACTGGACCTTCACCCTGGGCGGCGACAACGTTACGGATAAATACCCGGAGAAGGTCAACGCCTTCGCCAGCAGTGGTGGCAATTTGGCCTATAGCACTTTTTCGCCATACGGTTACAGCGGCGCGTTCTATTACGGTAAAGTTGCTTACAACTGGTAACAGCTTTTCGCAGCAACACAGGAGACCTAAGCGATCCGCCATGACCGTTATTGAAACCGATCTTTTGCAATTGGCTTACCCTCCGCGGCTCGATCTGGGGCCGCAACTCACTCACGAACAGTTGATGAGCTCAATGCAGGCCACCATGGCCAGGCATAAGGGTGGGCCGGTCTGGTTATTCGCTTATGGTTCGCTGATCTGGCGCCCTGAGTGCTCCTCGACCGAGCGCGTGCGGGCACGGGTCCACGGTTATCACCGGGGCCTGTACCTGTGGTCCCACGAGCATCGGGGTACACCGGAACTACCAGGGTTGGTGTTCGGGCTGGATCGGGGCGGTTCGTGCAGCGGGTTTGCCTACCGCCTGCCGGAAGATCAGCTGGAGGCCTCGCTTTATGCCCTGTGGCAGCGCGAGATGCCTTACCCCTCCTATCGGCCGCACTGGCTCAGTTGCCGTCTGGAAGATGGCAGCCAGGTACAGGCGTTAGGGTTTGTCTTGGAGCGGCATTTACCCAGCTACGCCGGCAACTTGCCCGATATCGTGCTCAATCACGTATTGCAAAGCGCTTGCGGGCGTTACGGCACTACGCGCGATTATGTCGAGCAGACCGTCAACGCCCTGCGTAGCCACGCCATGCCAGACAAGAATCTGGAGGCGCGGCTCAAGCGTTGTGCCAAGGATTGCTCAGGTGATTAACGCGCCGAGCTGACACTGTTGGTGTGCCATAAGGTTGGGATCAGGAAGGCGATGGCCAGCAGGCACGCGCCGATCAACAGCACGAAGCCACCGTCCCAGCCGAAATGGTCCACCGTGTAGCCCATGGCCGCGCTCGCCGCCACCGAACCGCCCAGGTAACCGAACAGGCCGGTGAAGCCCGCTGCCGTACCGGCGGCTTTCTTCGGCGCCAGTTCCAGCGCCTGCAGGCCGATCAGCATCACCGGGCCGTAGATCAGGAAGCCGATGGAGAACAGCGCGATCATATCGACCATCGGGTTGCCCGGCGGGTTGAGCCAGTAGACCAGGGTGGCCAAGGTTACCAACGTCATGAACACGATGCCGGTCAGGCCTCGGTTACCGCGGAAAATCTTGTCCGACATCCAGCCGCACAACAGCGTGCCTGGAATACCGGCCCATTCGTAGAAGAAGTACGCCCAGGACGACTTGTCGACCGTGAAGTGCTTGGCTTCTTTCAAGTAGGTTGGCGCCCAGTCCAGTACGCCATAGCGCAGCAGGTAGACGAACACGTTGGCGAAGGCTATGTACCACAGCATTTTGTTGCGCAGCACGTACTTGACGAAGATTTCCTTGGCGCTGAATTCGTCTTCGTGGCTGGCGTCGTAGCCTTCCGGGTAGTCGTTCTTGTACTGCTCGATCGGCGGCAGGCCAACCGATTGCGGGGTGTCGCGCATGGTGATGAAGGCAAACGCCGCCACCAGCAACGCTACGGTTGCCGGCACATAGAACGCCGCATGCCAGTCGTTGAACCAGGCCATGCCCAACAGGAACAGCGGGCCGATCAGGCCTCCGCCGACGTTATGCGCGACGTTCCAGACCGAGACTACGCGGCCGCGTTCTTTTTGCGACCACCAGTGCACCATGGTGCGTCCGCTTGGCGGCCAGCCCATGCCCTGGGCCCAGCCATTGATGAACAGCAGAATGAACATCATGGTCACGCTGGACGTTGCCCAAGGTGCGAAACCGAAAATGAACATCACCCCCGCCGATACCAGCAGGCCGAAGGGCAGGAAGTAGCGCGGGTTGGAGCGGTCGGACACCAGGCCCATCAGGAACTTGGACAAGCCGTAGGCAATCGCGATGGCCGACATTGCCAGGCCCAGTTCGCCACGGGTGTAACCCTCGTCGATCAGGTAAGGCATGGCCAGGGAGAAGTTCTTGCGCAGCAGGTAGTACCCGGCGTATCCGAAGAAAATACCGGCGAAGATCTGCCAGCGCAGTCGTCGGTAGGTACTGTCTATTTTTTCTTCAGGCAGGGGTGCCTGGTGCGCGGCAGGACGAAAAAAAGCAAACATTCAAGAGCTCCAGATTTCTTGTTTTGACTGCGGATGCGAATGTTACAGTTTCGTTACCGAAAATAGCATCGCGTCTTATGTGCAAACACAAGAAAACAGAGCAAGCGCGTGTTCTCTTACGAACATGTCGATAATCGATACGTGGTGGTCGTTTAGCGCTTCTCAGACCAATGCAGAGCAAATGTGGGAGGGGGCTTGTCCCCGATGGCGGTGACTCAGTCAACAGTTGCATCAACTGACCCACAGCAATCGGGGGCAAGCCCCCTCCCACACTGATCGCATTTCACGTGGCTATCAGCGGGTCTGGACGACGACCTTGCCGACCGCCTTGCGCTGGCCGAGATCATTGATCGCCTGTGCGGCTTGTTCCAGCGGATACACCTGCGACACCAGCGGCTTGAGCTTGCCCTCGGCGTACCAGGCAAACAACTGGTGGAAGTTCGCCGCATTATCCTGCGGCTGGCGCTGGGCGAACGAGCCCCAGAACACCCCGACCACCGCCGCACCTTTGAGCAGCGCCAGGTTCACCGGTAGCTCCGGAATGCGCCCACTGGCAAACCCCACGACCAGCAGGCGGCCGTTCCAGGCGATTGCGCGGATGGCCTGGTCAAACAGGTCGCCACCCACCGGGTCGTAGATCACATCGGCGCCGTTGCCATCGGTCAGGCGCTTGATCTCGTCTTTCAGGCTGGCTTCGCTGTAATTGATCAGTTCATCGGCGCCGGCCGCCTTGGCCACCGCGAGCTTGTCGGCGCTGCTGGCGGCGGCGATCACGCGCGCGCCCATGGCCTTGCCAATTTCCACGGCGGCCAGGCCCACGCCACCGGAGGCGCCGAGCACCAGCAGGGTTTCGCCAGGTTGCAGGTTGGCCCGTTGTTTCAGGGCGTGCATCGACGTGCCGTAGGTCATGCTGAACGCGGCTGCGGTGTTGAAGTCCATGCTCGGCGGGATCGGCAGCACGTTATAGCCGGGTACGGCGACCTGTTCGGCAAAGCTGCCCCAGCCTGTCAGCGCCATGACCCGGTCGCCGACCTTCAGGTGGCTGACCTTTTCGCCCACTTCACTGACCACCCCCGCCGCTTCGCCGCCCGGCGAGAACGGGAAAGGCGGCTTGAACTGGTACTTGCCCTCAATGATCAAGGTATCCGGGAAGTTGACCCCGGCCGCGTGCACGTCCAGCAGGATTTCGTTCTTCTTGATCGCCGGGCTGGGGATCTCTTCCAGCACCAGGGTTTCGGCAGGGCCGAAGGCTTTGCACAGCACAGCTTTCATCGGACTATTCCTTTTGGCGTCGTGGCCGATAAGTGTAGGAGGGTACGCCCGGGGGTCAACGAGCATGCCCTGGCCTGATAAGTCGCCATAAGCTTGTGCTCAGCCTTGCTAGCGTTATGCTACCTGGCAATCGAATGTGAGGAATGAACTGTGAAAGCGTGGATCCCGTTGATGCTGGCCCTGACCTTGCCGATGGCAGCCCAGGCCGAAGAAGCCAAAGAAGGTGAGGCACCGAAGGTCAGCTATATCAGCCTGACTCCGCCGTTCGTGGGCAACTATGGCCTGGATGGCACGGCAAAGCTCAAGGTGTACAAGGCCGACATCGCCCTGCGCGTCACCGGCCCCGAAGCGGCGGCGCTGGTCAAATCCAACGATGCATTGATTCGCAACCAGTTGGTGGCACTGTTCACCCAGCAGACCAACGAGACCATGAGCAGTGTCGAAGGCAAGGAAAAGCTGCGCCAGGAAGCACTCAAGCAAACCCAGCAAGTGATGAGTGACGAAACCGGCAAACCGGTGGTGGAAGACCTGCTGTTCAATAACCTCATCATCCAGTAACTGTGGCGATCGCGCTTACTGTGGCGAGCCGGCTTGTTGTGGCGAGCGGGCTTGCCCTAATGCCGTTCAGTTAAGCGTACATCGCCTTCTGTAGGAGCGAGC
>NZ_JBMDIS010000054.1:0-43066 GCF_057808775.1 Pseudomonas sp. FG86
GCGGTGGATCAGTCACATAGATGTCGACTGACACTACGCTATCGGGGGCAAGCCCCCTCCCACATTGGATTTTCAGTGGATCTGAGACTCAGCCCTCATCGCCGTCGTCGTCGTCACCACCATCCACCTTCATCCCCAGTTCCTTGATCTTGCGAGTCAGGGTATTGCGGCCCCAGCCCAACAGCACGGCGGCATCGCGGCGGCGACCAGCGGTGTGCTTGAGGGCCGTTTCGATCATGATCCGCTCGAACGCCGGTACGGCGCTGTCCAGCAGGTTTGACTGGCCGCGTGCCAGGGCCTGGTCGGCCCATTGGCGCAGGGCTTGTTCCCAGTTTGTCACTGGGGCCGAGTCCTGCGGCAGGCTCAACAGCTCCGGCGGCAGGTCGCTGATATGCACCTCGCGCCCGGATGCCATCACCGTGATCCAGCGGCAGGTGTTCTCCAACTGGCGCACGTTGCCTGGCCACGGCAGGTTCTTCAGGTATTCCTCGGTCTCGGTTTTCAGCAGCTTCGGCTCCACGGCCAGCTCCTGGGCGGCGCGGCTGAGGAAGTGGCGAGCGAGGGTCGGGATATCTTCGCGACGGTCCGACATCCGGGGAATGTGGATACGGATCACGTTCAAGCGGTGGAACAAGTCCTCGCGGAACTTGCCCGCATGCACCAGGGTTTCCAGGTTCTGGTGAGTCGCGGCGATGATGCGCACATCGACCTTGACCGGCGTATGCCCGCCCACGCGATAGAATTCGCCGTCCGCCAGTACCCGCAGCAGGCGGGTCTGGGTATCGGCCGGCATATCGCCGATCTCATCGAGGAACAGCGTACCGCCATCGGCTTGCTCAAAGCGGCCGCGACGCAGGTTGGCCGCGCCAGTGAACGCGCCTTTCTCATGGCCGAACAGCTCGGACTCCATCAAGTCCTTCGGAATCGCCGCCATGTTCAGTGCGATAAACGGCGAGGCCGACCTTGGGCTGTGACGGTGCAGGGCGTGGGCCACCAATTCTTTACCGGTACCCGACTCGCCATTGATCAGCACGGTGATGTTGGAGTGGCTCAAGCGCCCGATGGCGCGAAACACTTCCTGCATCGCCGGCGCTTCGCCGATGATTTCCGGGGTGCGGGTCAGCGCCGGCGGCGCTTCCTGGTTCTGTTGTTCCTGGGCGTGCTGGTTGGCGCGCTTGACCAGCGCCACCGCCTCGTCCACGTCGAACGGCTTGGGCAGGTATTCAAACGCACCGCCCTGGTAGGACGCGACAGCGCTGTCCAGGTCCGAGTGCGCCGTCATGATGATTACCGGCAGGCGCGGGTGCTGTTCGCGAATCCGCGCCAGCAGGTCCAGGCCACTGGCGCCGGGCATGCGGATGTCGGAGATGATCACGTCGGGCTGCTGGCGCGCCAGGCGGCTCATCACCCCGTCAGCGCTGTCGAAGCTCTGGGTGGTCATGCCTTCCTGTTGCAAGGCTTTCTCGAGGACCCAGCGGATAGAACGGTCGTCATCGACGATCCACACAGTTTCACTACGGCTCATGTCGATGGGGCTCCTTGTTCCAGAGGCAGAAAGATCGAGAACGTGGTGTGGCCGGGATGGCTCTCACATTCGATCAGACCCTGGTGCTGGCTGATGATGTTCTGGGTAATGGCCAGGCCCAGCCCGGTACCGTCCGGGCGACCGCTGACCATTGGAAAGAAGATGGTTTCCTGCAGTTCCGCAGGAATGCCCGGACCGTTGTCGATGATCTCGACCTTGGTTACCAGGCGATGGCGCACGTGGCCGATGGTGAACTGGCGCAGGGCGCGGGTGCGCAGGCTGATGCGGCCCAGGCGCAGCTCGTTCTGGCTGCTGATGGCTTGCATGGCGTTGCGCACGATATTGAGCACGGCCTGGATCATCTGTTCGCGGTCGATCAATACGTCGGGAATGCTCGGGTCGTAGTCGCGCACCAGGGTGATGCAGCCCTGGCTTTCGGCTTCGACCAGCTGACAGACGCGTTCGAGCACCTCGTGCACGTTGGTCATCGCCAGCGACGGCAGTTTGTTGGAGCCGAGCATGCGGTCCACCAGGTTGCGCAGGCGGTCGGCCTCTTCAATGATGACGTTGGTGTAGTCCTTGAGGTGCTCGTCCGGCAGCTCGCGGGCCAGCAACTGCGCGGCACCGCGAATCCCGCCCAACGGGTTCTTGATCTCATGGGCCAGGCCGCGGACCAGCATCTTGCTGGTTTCCTGCTTGGACAGCTGGGCTTCTTCTTTGGTGATGCGCAGCAGGCGGTCGCGGGGATGCACTTCAAGCAGCAGCAGGGTGGCGCCGTTGCTCAGGATCGGGGTCACGGCGTAGTCGACGGTCAGGGTTTGGCCGGTCAGGGCCGTGAGCATCGCCTCACGCTTGGTGAATGGGTGTGCCTGCTCCACCGCCTGGCGCAATGAACTCAAGGCTTCGGCCGACTCGGTGAACAATTCGCTGATGAACTGCCCATGGCTGCGCTGGCCGCTGATGGCCAGGAGCATCTCCGCCGCCGGGTTCATGTACTCAAGACGCAAGTCGTCGTTGAGCAGGATGGTCGCGGTCGTCAGGTTGTCGAGTAACAAACGGTGCAGTGCATCGCTGATGGTCATCAGGACCTCTTTTGGAGCAAGGCGCGGGCTTGAGGCACACGCTGATACAAGGAAAATGCAAAAACCAAACCAAGGCTCCGAAAAGAAGCGTTAAACCCCTGAAATAAGGATTTAAGGCTCGAAACTGTGGCGTTCTGCCAGCTTCAACGGGAAGTTTCGAACCAAAATGGGCTGGGCAGGTGGGTAGGGTGCAAGTTGTCGCACCAATATAGTGCGGTTTTATGAAGGTTGTTCAGGAAGTGATGAGAGATCGTTCTCGGCCGATGTCGAGAGCGATCTCGGTGGCAGGACTTTATCAATGCGGCTGGGACAGCGGCATGCCCATGGTGCCGGCGTAAAACACCAGCAGCTCCACTGGGGTGCTTCCAGTTCTGCCGCGATGGACTGTGCCCACCATCTCGGCCAGGGTTTGCCCTTGAGTCAGGGTGAGAGCCCGCCCACCTTTACGGGTTTCAACGATCAACTCGCCCGAGAGGATATACGCTGCGTTCGGCATGGGGTGGCTGTGCCAGGGCAACTGCGTATTCGCCGGGATCTTGAGTCGCAACAGCGTAAGTTCCGGCGGGCCGGAGGGGTAAGCCTCGTAAGGTGTTCCGTCCCATGATGCGCTGCTCTGCAGCAGGGTTTCCTTTTCGATCTGTACGGCGTCTTTGGGCTGGCTGCTGCAGCCTAGCGCAGCCAAACACGCCGCTGTTGCGATCAAGCATTTGAGGGCTTCCATGGTCGGTTTCATCCGTTCGCTGAGTGGCCGGTCAGGCTACGATCGCTGTCCGGGGGACGGATGCCGGAAGGGGCCTAAAATGATGTGGGTGTCATCTGTTATTCGCCTGTGTGGATACACAGCTCGGCAGTGGCGCGAATCATCGCCAGTTGCTGCAACGGCTCGTTCAACGGCTCATGCACCGCCTCGGCCAGCCACTGCGGGCACTTTGGGTCGGTGCGTTGCGGGGTGAAGTCCGCCAGTTCTTGCAGCAGGCGTTTTTGCAATTGATCCAGCTGCGGGCGAATCTGCTTCACCAAGTCGGGGCGCGGGTCATCGGGTGCCTTGCCCTGGAACTGCCAGTCGGACAGGTGGGTGTACTGCACCAGTTTGTTCGCCTCTATCTGCGCTGAGAAAAATTGCTCGGCGGCGGCGGGCGCCAGTTTGTAGTTGGGTGCCTGGGCGATGACGCTGGCGATGACCTCCTGTTCGCGCTTCTTGTCCTCTACGGGCTTTTTGCTGTCCCATTTGCTCAGGGCGACCTGGTCGGCGATGGCCAGGCGTTCGGCGATGCTGTTGAGCAATGGCTCAAGGCTGGCTGGCGCGGCGCTCGCACTGGTAGTGACGAACAGCAGGGCAAATACAAGTCGACGTTTCAAGGCTGATCTCCTTGTGGGAGGGGGCGAGCCCTCTCCCACATGTTTAATAAAATTCGGGCAAAAAAAGACCTCCCGAAGGAGGCCTCTTTCATCACGCTGCGTCAAGCAGCGCTACCGGATCAGCAGCTGTAGTACAGCTCGTATTCCAGTGGGTGTACGAAGGTGCGTACTTTGATTTCTTCTTCGCTTTTCAGCTCGATGTAGGCATCGATGAAGTCGTCGCTGAATACGCCGCCTTTGGTCAGGAACGCACGGCCCTTGTCCAGCTCTTCCAGGGCTTCTTTCAGGCTGCCGCACACTTGTGGGATCTCTTTGGCCTCTTCAGGCGGCAGGTCGTACAAGTTTTTGTCGGCGGCGTCGCCAGGGTGGATCTTGTTCTGGATACCGTCCAGGCCAGCCATGACCAGGGCAGCGAAGGCCAGGTATGGGTTGGCTGCTGGATCCGGGAAGCGGGCTTCGATACGGCGAGCGCGCGGGCTGGACACGTAAGGAATACGGATCGAGGCGGAACGGTTGCGTGCCGAGTAGGCCAGCATGACCGGCGCTTCGAAGCCTGGAACCAGACGCTTGTAGGAGTTGGTCGACGGGTTGGTGAAGCCGTTCAGGGCCTTACCGTGCTTGATGATACCGCCGATGAAGTATAGGGCGGTGTCGGACAGGCCGGCATAACCTTCGCCAGCGAAGGTGTTCTTGCCTTCTTTAGCGATGGACAGGTGAACGTGCATACCCGAGCCGTTATCGCCGTACAGAGGCTTAGGCATGAAGGTCGCGGTACGGCCGTAGGCATCAGCCACGTTGTGTACGCAGTACTTCAGGGTCTGGACTTCGTCAGCCTTGGCGACCAGGGTGTTGAATTTCACACCGATTTCGTTCTGGCCGGCAGTGGCCACTTCGTGGTGGTGCACTTCGATGACCAGGCCCATTTCTTCCATGGCATTGCACATGGAGGTACGGATTTCGTGGTCGTGGTCGAATGGCGGAACTGGGAAGTAGCCACCTTTGATGCCTGGACGGTGGCCTTTGTTGCCGCCTTCCACGTCCTGGTCGGACATCCACGAACCTTGTTCGGAGAAGATCTTGAACATGGAGCCGGAGATGTCGGACTTGAACTTGACCGAATCAAAGATGAAGAATTCTGGCTCAGGGCCTACGAATACGGTGTCGCCGATACCGGTCGACTTCAGGTATTCCTCGGCACGCTTGGCGATCGCACGTGGGTCGCGGTCGTAGCCTTGCATGGTCGAAGGCTCGATCACGTCGCAGACGATGATCAGGGTTGGGTCTTCGGTGAACGGGTCCAGCACGGCAGTGCTGTCGTCCGGCATCAGGATCATGTCGGAAGCTTCGATGCCTTTCCAACCGGCAATGGAGGAACCGTCGAACATTTTGCCTTCTTCGAAGAAAGCGTCATCCAGCGCGTCGCGAGCCGGCATGGTCACGTGGTGCTGAGTGCCTTTTGTGTCCGTGAAGCGCAGATCAATCCATTTAACGTCATGATCTTTGATGAGTTGAACCGACTTCGACATGGTGTCCTCCGGGTGGCTTCGGGCTGGGTAGTGGAGTTAGCCCTTAGAATGTGGGTGATGCCGGCGCGGATACTCCGCCATGGCAACCTGCCTCACAAGAGAGCAAATTGCATGCCAGTGCGCCAACATGGCCTTTCTGCCTCAAAATCGCCCCTATAACGGTGCAATCGGCCGAAATGGAATAATTAACGCACTGCAATGTAGCGCTGATTTGCATAAATGACCCGTTTTGGTGCGCATCACCTTCAATGCATATTAACTGGTTAAACCTTGAGCGATTTCCGCTATAATCCGCGCCCCCCTTTTTCGGCAGGCCCTGCGCGCGCTGTTTCCATGAAATTAATCGTTAAAGTCTTCCCAGAGATCACCATCAAGAGCCGACCGGTACGGATGCGTTTCATCCGTCAGTTGGCCAAGAACATCCGTGCCGTGCTCCGCGATCTGGACCCGGCTGTGGTGGTGAACGGCGTGTGGGACAACCTCGAGCTGGAAACCCGCGTGACCGACCCCAAAGCCTTGAAGGACATGACCGAACGGCTGAGCTGCATGCCGGGTATCGCGCATTTCCTGCAGGTGGACGAGTATCCACTGGGCGACTTCGACGACATCACCGAAAAGTGCAAGCAGCACTTCGGTGATGAGCTGGAAGGGAAGATTTTTTCGGTGCGCTGCAAGCGTGCCGGCAAGCACCCGTTCAGCTCCATGGACGTCGAGAAATACGTCGGCAGCAAGCTGCGTCGCGAGTGCGGCGCCGCCGGAATTTCCTTGAAAGCGCCACAAATTGAAGTGCGCATGGAAATTCGCGACCAACGGTTGTTCGTGATCCATAGCCAGCACGACAGCATCGGCGGCTACCCGCTGGGTGCCCTGGAACAGACCCTGGTACTCATGTCCGGCGGTTTCGATTCCACGGTGGCGGCCTACCAGATCATGCGCCGCGGGCTGATGAGCCATTTCTGCTTCTTTAACCTGGGCGGGCGTGCACACGAATTGGGCGTGATGGAAGTCGCGCATTACATCTGGAAGAAGTACGGCAGCTCCCAGCGTGTGCTATTTGTGAGCGTGCCGTTCGAGGAAGTGCTCGGGGAAATTCTCGGCAAAGTCGATAACAGTCATATGGGCGTAGTATTGAAGCGTATGATGTTGCGCGCTGCGTCCCGAATCGCCGATCAGTTGCAGATCGACGCGCTGGTGACCGGCGAAGCGATCTCCCAGGTCTCCAGCCAGACGCTGCCGAACCTGTCGCTGATCGACTGTGTGACCGAAAAGCTGGTGTTGCGCCCGCTGATCGCCAGCCACAAGCAGGACATCATCGACCTGGCGGAAAAAATCGGCACCGCTGATTTCGCCAAGCATATGCCTGAATATTGCGGGGTCATCTCGGTGAACCCCAAGACCCACGCCAAGCGCAACCGCGTGGAGTACGAAGAACAACAGTTTGACATGGCGATTCTGGAGCGTGCGCTCGAGAACGCCAAGCTGGTCCCGATCGATCGAGTCATCGATGAACTGGGCCAGGATGTGCAGATCGAAGAAGTCAGCGAAGCCCTGGCCGGCCAGATCGTCATCGACATCCGTCACCCGGATGCCGCGGAGGATGAGCCGCTGGAAATCGCTGGCATCGACGTACAAACGCTGCCGTTCTATGCATTGAACGCGCGTTTCAAGGAACTGGATAACAGCCGTCAGTACCTGCTGTATTGCGACAAAGGCGTGATGAGTCGCCTGCATGCCCACCATTTGCTCAGTGAGGGGCATGCCAATGTGCGCGTTTATCGACCGAGCTAAGAGCCCGGGGCTGTTTGCCTGTGGCCTGCGTCACCGGCCCCCCGACTCTGCCGTCAAGCTGTAACGGCAAGGCCTGACTCTACTGTTAATCGCTGCCACGACCTGTCAGCACACCGAATCCTCTGATCGAGATACACAAGTGATCGAAAATCTACGTAACATCGCCATCATTGCTCACGTTGACCATGGTAAAACCACCCTGGTAGACAAACTCTTGCGTCAATCCGGCACCCTGGAGCGCAACGAGCTCAACGACGAGCGCGTGATGGACTCCAACGACCAGGAAAAAGAGCGCGGTATTACCATCCTGGCTAAAAACACCGCTATCAACTGGAACGGCTACCACATCAACATCGTGGATACCCCGGGCCACGCCGACTTCGGCGGCGAAGTAGAACGCGTAATGTCGATGGTTGACTCCGTTCTGCTGCTGGTTGACGCTCAAGACGGTCCTATGCCGCAAACCCGTTTCGTGACCAAGAAGGCTTTCGAAGCCGGCCTGCGTCCGATCGTGTGCATCAACAAGGTTGACCGTCCAGGCGCGCGTCCGGACTGGGTTCTGGACCAGATCTTCGACCTGTTCGACAACCTGGGCGCTACCGAAGAGCAACTTGATTTCCAAGTGATCTACGCATCGGCCCTGAACGGTATTGCCGGTCTGGAACACACCGCCATGGCGGAAGACATGACCCCGCTGTACCAGGCGATCGTTGACCACGTTCCACCACCGAAGGTTGACCGTGACGGTCCGTTCCAGATGCAAATCTCGGCACTGGACTACAACAGCTTCCTGGGTGTTATCGGCGTTGGCCGTATCGCCCGTGGTAGCGTCAAGCCGAACACCCCGGTTGTGGCTATCGGCGCCGACGGCAAGAAGCGTAACGGCCGTATCCTGAAGCTGATGGGCCACCACGGCCTGCACCGTATCGACGTTGAAGAAGCCTTCGCCGGCGACATCGTGTGCGTCAGCGGCATGGACTCGCTGTTCATCTCCGACACCCTGTGCCAGCCGGACACTGTCGAGGCGATGAAGCCTCTGACCGTTGACGAGCCAACCGTTTCCATGACCTTCCAGGTAAACGACTCGCCTTTCTGCGGTAAAGAAGGCAAGTTCGTGACTTCCCGTAACATCAAGGAACGTCTGGACAAAGAGCTGCTGTACAACGTTGCACTGCGCGTTGAAGAAGGCGACTCGGCTGACAAGTTCAAGGTTTCCGGCCGTGGTGAGCTGCACCTCTCGGTACTGATCGAAACCATGCGTCGCGAAGGCTTCGAAATGGGCGTTGGTCGTCCTGAAGTGATCATCCGTACTGTTGACGGCGTGAAGCAGGAACCGTTCGAAAACGTCACCATCGACACCCCTGAAGAATCCCAGGGCAAGGTCATGGAAGAGATGGGCCTGCGTAAGGGCGACCTGACCAACATGGTGCCGGATGGCAAAGGCCGTGTGCGTCTGGAATACAACATCCCTGCTCGTGGTCTGATCGGTTTCCGTAACCAGTTCCTGACCCTGACCAACGGTGCTGGCATCCTGACCTCGATCTTCGATCGCTACGACACCATGAAGTCCGGCGACATGTCCGGCCGTCAGAACGGTGTTCTGGTATCGGTAGAAACCGGCAAGGCGCTGACCTACTCCCTGGAAACCCTCCAGGCGCGTGGCAAGCTGTTCGTTGAACACGGTCAAGAGATCTACAACGGTCAGATCGTTGGCCTGAACAGCCGTGACAACGACATGGGCGTCAACCCAACCAAAGGCAAGAAGCTCGACAACATGCGTGCTTCGGGTAAAGACGAAACCATCGCCCTGGTTCCACCTGTTCGCTTCACCCTGGAACAGGCCCTGGAATTCATCCAGGACGACGAGCTGTGCGAAGTCACGCCTAAGTCGATCCGCCTGCGTAAGAAGATCCTGGACGAAGGCGAGCGTACCCGCGCTGCCAAGAAAGCCAAGAACTGAGTTAACTCAGGCTGAATGAAAAACGCCCCCGGTCGAAAGGCCGGGGGCGTTTTTTTATGTCTGCAGGTTGTGTGGTGGCTGTACCGGCCTCATCGGGGGCAAGCCCCCTCCCACATTTGACCGAGTACAGTCATTTGGAATGCGGTCAGTGTGGGAGGGGGCTTGCCCCCGATGGGGCCCTTGAGCCCCCTGCAAAACCTGGATCAGAACTTATCGAGGGTCTTGAACTTGGTTTCGCGCACCACTTCCTTCGGCTTATATGCGCAATACCCCGGGCGCGGCCCGATTTTCGGGTGGTTGCGGCAGGTATCCGGACGCTTGTCATAAATAGTGCAGAAGCGCGTCTTACGATCCAGGTACAAGCAGTCGTTGTTGCTCATGCGCTGCAGGGTAAAAATCTCGGATTTGTTGTTGTAGCGTTCGACAATGCCTTCCTTCTGCAAACGCTTGGCGATGTTTTTCGGCGGGTCGCCGCGCTCGAATTCATCGACGATGCCAATGCGGATCAGGTCCTTGATCTTCACCTCAACCGGCAGCGTGCAGCAGCTGGACACGCAGCCACCGCACATGTGGGCGGAGTATTTCTGCCAAGTCTCGAGACGGTCGAGTTCCGCGGCGGCGATCAGTTGAGGCTTCATCAGGGTTCCAAGGTGGGGCGGTATCCGGGCGCGCGATCATACCGGGATTGATGGTTTTTTGAACAATATTTTCTGGTTTTCAGCTCGAAGGCCGTTCGAGTGCAGATCGGGCACGACCCCTGCATTAAATTCGCGCAAAGGTGAATGAGTTAAAAAACTGCCGAACCAGAGCCTTCACCGTCTGTCAGACCGACTAGGCTCTAGCAACTCCTTCAATCTCGCCCGAGGTCGCACCGATGTCTCAGGAACCGCTTGCACGAGAAGCAGAGGTAGCCGCGTTTCGCGATGCTGTCTTGACCAAACTCACCTACGCGGTGGGCAAAGACCCGGATCACGCCTTCGACCACGACTGGTTCGAAGCCATTGCCCTGGCCGCCCGCGACCAGATGGTCGACCACTGGATGGACCACACCCGGCGTATCTACCGTAAAGGCCAGAAGCGGGTGTATTACCTCTCCCTCGAATTCCTCATCGGCCGCTTGCTCTATGACAGCCTGAGCAACCTCGGTGTGCTGGAGATCGCTCGCGAAGCCCTGAGCGAACTGGGTGTCGACCTGGAGCGCATCCGCCTGCTGGAGCCCGACGCGGCGCTTGGCAACGGTGGCCTGGGCCGCCTGGCGGCGTGCTTTATGGAAAGCATGTCGACCCTGGGCATTGCCGGCCATGGTTATGGCATTCGTTATGAGCACGGCTTGTTCCGCCAGGCGATTGTCGATGGCTGGCAGCAGGAACAGACCGAGCGCTGGCTGGATTTCGGCAACCCGTGGGAATTCGAACGGGCCGAGGTGATTTACCCGATCGGCTTTGGCGGCAGTGTCGAAACCCTGCCGGACCCTGCTGGCAAGATGATCCAAGTGTGGACGCCCAACGAAACGGTGCGTGCCGTCGCCTATGACACCCCGGTGGTCGGCTGGCGCGGCGCCAGCGTCAACACCCTGCGCCTGTGGCGTGCGCGGGCGGTGGAAGACCTGCATCTGGAGCGCTTCAACGCCGGTGACCACTTGGGTGCGGTCGCCGAAGTGGCCCGTGCGGAAAGCATCTCCCGAGTGCTTTACCCGGCTGACAGCACGGAAGCGGGGCAGGAACTGCGCCTGCGCCAGGAATACTTCTTCGTCTCGGCCTCGCTGCAAGACCTGCTGCGTCGCCACAAGAACATGCACGGCTCGGTACTCAGCCTGGGCGAGCATGCGGCGATCCAGCTCAACGACACGCACCCGTCGATCGCCGTGGCCGAGTTGATGCGTCAACTGGTCGACCTGCACGACATTCCATGGGACGCCGCGTGGGATGTCACCGTCGAAACCCTGTCGTACACCAACCACACCCTGTTGCCCGAAGCCCTGGAAACCTGGCCGGTCGGCCTGATGGAACGCATGCTGCCCCGGCACATGCAGATCATCTACCTGATCAACGCCCAGCACATCGACTCGTTGCGGGCCAAGGGCACCCATGATTTTGACGTGCTGCGCGCCGTGTCGCTGATCGAAGAAGACAACGGCCGCCGTGTGCGCATGGGCAACCTGGCATTCCTCGGCTCCCACAGTGTCAACGGGGTCTCCGGCCTGCACACCCAGTTGATGCGCAGCACGGTGTTCTCCGAACTGCACAAGCTGTACCCGGAGCGCATCAACAACAAAACCAACGGCATTACCTTCCGCCGCTGGCTGTACCAGGCCAACCCCAAGCTCACCTCGATGCTGGTGGATGCACTGGGCCCCGACATTCTCGACACCGTGGAAACCCGCCTGGTCGAGCTGGAAACCTTTGCCGAGAAGCAAGCATTCCGCAAGGCGTTTGCCGAACAGCGCCTGCACAGCAAGCGCGCGCTGGCCGATATCATCCATGAGCGCCTGGGCATTGCGGTCAACCCGGCGGCAATGTTCGACGTACAGGTCAAGCGTATCCACGAGTACAAGCGCCAGTTGCTCAACCTGCTGCACACAGTGGCGCTGTACCAGGCGATCCGTGCCGAGCCGGGCACCGACTGGGTACCGCGGGTGAAGATTTTCGCGGGCAAGGCGGCGGCCAGTTATCACCAGGCCAAGTTGATCATCAAGCTGACCAACGACATTGCGCGCACCGTGAACAACGACCCGACCGTGCGCGGTCTGCTCAAGGTGGTGTTCCTGCCCAACTACAACGTCAGCCTGGCGGAAAGCATCATTCCGGCGGCCGACTTGTCGGAGCAAATCTCCACTGCCGGCTTTGAGGCGTCGGGCACCAGCAATATGAAGTTCGGCCTCAACGGCGCGCTGACCATCGGCACCATGGACGGCGCCAACGTCGAGATGCACGAGCGCGTGGGGGCCGAGCACATGTTTATCTTCGGTCTCAGCGCCCAACAGGTCGAGGCGCGCAAGCAGGCTGGCGAGTTCCATGCCGGGCCGGACATCGCGGCCTCCCATCGTTTGAACGATGTGCTGCAGGCGATTCGAGGCGGGGTGTTCTCGCCGGACGATCCAGGCCGATATGTGGGCTTGATCGATGGGCTGATCGACTATGACCGCTTCTTGGTGTGTGCCGACTTCGACGCCTATTGGGATGCACAAGCGCGGGTCGAAGCGCATTGGCATGACTCCAAGGAATGGTGGCGCTCGGCGGTACTCAATACCGCGCGGATGGGGTGGTTCTCTTCGGACCGGACGATCCGCGAGTACGCTACCGAGATCTGGAAAGCGCTCGACTAAACACTGCAATACAACGATGTGGGAGGGGCTTGTCCCCGATGGCGGACCGTCAGTTGACAAATATGTCGACTGGTACACCGCTATCGGGGGCAAGCCCCCTCCCACATTAGGTCCGCGTCGATATACTGAGCGCCGGTTTGCTTAGGGAATATCGACCATGCAATGGATTTTCATGCTGATTGGCCTGGTGCTCGGCTGGACGCTCGATGAGTCGTTCAGTGACGCGGGCATCGGTGCGCTGTTGGGGTTGGGCATTGGCCAGGCGATTCGCCTGTCTAGGCTGGCGACCCAGGCGCAGCAGCAGGCTGCTCAGTTGGAAACCACGCAGAAGGCGTTGATCGCCCTGGGCGAGCGCCTGCGGCAACTGGAAGTGCCCGCGCCAACGAGCAATGGCATCGTCGAAACGCCTGTCCCTGAGCCGACACCTGTCGCCAAGGCGCCTGAACTGGTGTGGGAACTGCCGGTTGAGTTGGCGCCTGTGGCGATGGTCGCCGAACCGAGCCAACCACTGCCGGATGACGTCTGGACGCCCGCTCCGACGCCGCGTGCGCCTCAAGAACCTGTCGCTCCCCGTGGCCCCAACCTGATCGAACGCGCCATCAGCGGCGCACGCAATTGGCTGTTGGGTGGCAACACCGTGCTGCGTGTCGGCGTGGTGCTGTTGTTCCTCGGCCTGGCGTTCCTGTTGCGCTACGCCACCGAAGGCATGGTGGTGCCGATCGAGTTGCGCTACGCCGGGGTGGCTGCGGCCGCCGTGGGCCTGCTGGGCCTGGGCTGGTGGTTACGACTGCGCAACAGCAACTACGGATTGATGCTGCAAGGCACCGGGATCGCGGTGTTGTACCTGACGGTATTTGCCGCGATGCGCCTGCACCCGTTGATCGATCCGAGCGCGGCACTGGGCCTGCTGGTAGCGATCACCGTGTTCTCGGCGATCCTGGCGATTACCCAGGATGCCCTGGGCCTGGCCTGCGCGGCGGCACTCGGCGGGTTTGCAGCACCGATCCTCACGTCCACCGGCGCCGGCAACCATGTGGCGCTGTTCAGTTATTTCGCCCTGCTCAATGCCGGCATCCTCGCCATCGCCTGGTTCAAGGCCTGGCGCCTGCTCAACCTGATCGGCTTTGTCGGCACCTTTGGCATTGGCTTCGCCTGGGGTTTGCGTTCGTATACTCCGGAACTGCTGTGGAGCACCGAGCCGTTCCTGATCCTGTTTTTCCTGATGTACCTGGTCATCGGCCTGTTGTTCACCCGCCGCAAATTGCTGGAGATGAACGACGCGCCCGAAGATGGCAGCCGGGGGGCGCTGCTGCGCTGGTCGGCGGCCAAGGGCGATTACGTCGACGGTAGCCTGCTGTTCGGTCCGCCGTTGGTGGGCTTTGGCTTGCAGTTCGCACTGGTGCAGCATTTGGAGTTTGCCGCTGCGTTCAGCGCCCTTGGCCTGGGCGTTATCTATATGGGCCTGGCGCGATTGCTCAGTGGCGGGCGTGCCTTGCTGCTGGCGGAAACCTGCCTGGCCCTGGGGGTGATCTTCGCCAGCCTGGCGATTCCCCTGGGCCTCGACGCACGCTGGACGGCGGCGGCCTGGGCCGTGGAAGGCGCCGGGATCTTCTGGCTCGGCTTGCGTCAGCAACGGCCGTTGGCGCGAGCCTTCGGCGTGTTATTGCAATTGGGCTCGGCGCTGGCCTTTCTCAGCGAACTGCGCGTTGGCGACCATACGTTGCTCGACGGTGCGCCATTGGGCGCGCTGCTGCTGGGCGCGGCGCTGCTGTTCAGTTTCGACCAACTACGCAAGGCGTCGCCGGAGCAGGCGGCGGGATGGGAGCGCAAGGGGCTGCCAGTGCTGGCCAGCCTGGGCCTGACCTTTTTGTACCTGCTCGCGCCGCTGTTGTTGCTGACCCAAGGCACCGCCATCAGTTGGGCGGTCGCCGGCCTGGCCACCCTGTGGATCGGCCTGCGCATCGGCTCGCGTACGTTCCTGTTTAGCGCGTTCGCCGTGCAACTGCTGGGCGGCGCGCTGTTTCTGCTGCGTTTGCAAGGCGGTGAAGGGGCGGCGGTATTCAGCGCGGGCTGGAGCGGCCTGCTGACGGCGTCGCTGATCGGCCTGGCCTTGATTGGCGGCATGCTCCTGGCGGTGCGCGACGACCAGGTGCGTGGCGATGTGCGGCTGTTGCGTGGCCTGTCGGTGGTGCTGCTCGCGGGTCTGGTATTGATCAACCTTGCGGTGCTGTTTGTGCTGCCATGGGAAAGTGCCAGCGGTGTATGGGCGGCCAGTGGCTTGCTGATCATCTGGTTGAGCCTGTACCTGCAACAGCGCGTCAGTTTTGTATTTGGTTTGCTGCTGCAGGTGATCGGCGGTGCTGCGTTCCTGCTGTCGGTACCGGAGCTGCTCGGACCGTTGACCCCTGAAGGTGTGCGCCCCTTGGGGCACAGCGGTTTCTGGACGCCGATGGTCCTGGGCCTGGCCGCCCTGGTTGGCGCGTGGCGCTTGCAGCGTGAACCCCATGCGCCGATGTTTGCCGTACTCAAGCTGCAACGCCTGTCCGACCTGTTGCTGGTGTGGGGCGCGGTCTGGTGGGCCGTGGCGCTGATCAGTGAAGTGTTGCGGTTTATCCCGCGGGAACTGCAGGGGGCTTTCCTGTTGGGCTGCGCGGCGCTCAGCGTGGCACTCTGGGCGTTGCTGGCGGCGAGATTGCGCTGGGCGTCGCTGGGCATGCTTTGCACCGTGTTGATGCCGGCGGCGGGGGTGGTGTTGCTGGTGTCCGCGCATGACTATTACCACCCGGCGGCCCAGTACGGCTGGCTGGCCTGGCTGACAGTATTTGCGGTGCACTTCGTGTCGTTGCGGCGGCTGGCGGCAGTGGCGCCGGGCAAGGCGCTGAGTGTCGCCCATGTGCTTGGCTGCTGGATGCTGATCGGCGTGCTGGCCCTGGAGCTGCGTTACGGCTTGTTGCGGCTGTCGGCCGAATACAACGCCTGGCGCTGGCTGGGCTGGGCGATTCTGCCAAGCCTGTATCTGGTGCTGGCAGCCACGCCGCGTCGTTGGCCGTGGCCGGTGTCGGCTTACCCGAAAGAGTACCGGGTGCTGGCGGCGCTGCCGCTGGCGGTGTTGATGCTCGGTTGGTTCTGGCTGGCCAATAGCTTCAGTGACGGCACGGCCAGGCCGTTGCCGTATGTGCCGCTGATCAGCCCGCTGGACCTGGGGCTGCTGTTTGCCCTGTTCGGTGTGTATCTGTGGTCGCGCAGCGTTGCGCCGCAACGTGGGGCTCGAGTCGAGTTGATCGCCGAAGGCGTGGCAGGTCTCTCGCTGTTTGCATTCTTCACCGCGCTGGTGATGCGCGCCGCCCACCACTGGGGCGGCGTGCCGTTCCAGGTGGATGCGTTGCTCGAATCGATGCTGGTACAAGCCAGCCTGTCGATCGTCTGGACCCTGGTCGCCCTCGGCCTGATGATCGGTGGCCACCTGCGCCATCGCCGCGAAGTGTGGCTGATCGGCGCAGCGTTGATTGCCGTGGTGGTGGCCAAGCTGTTCTTTGTCGAGCTGAGCAACCGTGGCGGCCTGGCGCGGATCGTGTCGTTTATTGGCGTGGGCGGGTTGTTGCTGGTGGTGGGCTACTTCGCGCCACTGCCGCCCAAGCGTGCCGAACCTGTGCTGGAAACTGAAGGAGCATCCTCTTGATCGGTAAGTTGAGCGTGGCGGTAGTGGGGTTGTGCGCAACGTGGTCGGTGTGGGCCCAGGAAACGCCTGCCGATTTCACCACCCAGGTGCCGCTGAGCGTCAGTGGCAACGGCCCCTGGTATCGCCTTGAATTGCCTTTGGCTGTGCAACTGGGCGCACGCCAGGCCGATCTCAGTGATGTACGCGTCTTTAACGCGGCCGGTGAACCCCAGGCCTATGCACTGTCGCGACAATCGCCCCAACACACCGAAAACCGCAACGTCACCGAGGTGAAGTGGTTCCCGCTGTACGCGGCCGACACCCACGAAACCTTGCCCGATGTGGTGGTGAAGTCCAGCGCCGAAGGCACCTTGCTCGAGGTACGCCCCTCCACCGCCGCCAAGCCCGGCAAGCAGGTGCTGCGCGGCTGGGTACTGGACGCCAGCGCGATCAAGGCACCGTTGCAACAACTGAGCCTTGACTGGAGCCACGAGCAGGAGGGCTTCCAGCGTTTCAGCATTGAAGCCAGCGATGACTTGCAGCACTGGGAAGCCTGGGGTGATGGGCAAGTGGCGCGCTTGTCGTTTGCCGACGAGCGGGTCGAACAGCATGACGTCAGCCTGCCGGGGCAACCGGCGCGCTACCTGCGCTTGTTGTGGCAAGGCCAGGCGGCGCCGCTGCTGACCTCGGCCAAGCTGACAAGCGCCACCCGCAGCAGTTTACCGATGCCCTTGGTGTGGTCGCAGCCGCTCGCCGGTTCGCGGCTCAAGGCGGGGGAGTACAGCTGGCAGTTGCCGACGGGGCTGAATGTCGAGCGCCTGCGCGTCGAATTGAAGCAGCCCAACACGCTGGCGCCCGTGACCCTGGCGGGGCGGCGAGACAGCCAGCAGGCCTGGCAGCCGCTGAGCAACGGTGTGCTGTACCGCCTGACCCAGAATGGCCAGGACGTGGTGCAGGATGAATTACCGTTGCCGGGCCAAACGGTTACTGAGCTCAAGTTGCAGGTGGATGAGCGCGGCGGTGGCCTGGGCGTCGAAGCCCCGGCACTGCGCGTTGCCGTGCGTGCCACGCAACTGGTGTTCCTGGCGCGCGGCGAGCCGCCATTTACCTTGGCGCTGGGTAATGCGTCGGCCAAGGCGGCGAACCTGCCGCTGTCGACCCTGATCCCTGGCTACAACGCCGAGCGTTTCAATACGTTGGGGCAGGCCCAGGTAGCCGGGGGCGTGACCGTCACGTCGCCTGCGGCCGCAGCCGCTGTCGACACCGGGCCGAACTGGAAAAAGTTCGGGCTCTGGGCCGTGTTACTGCTCGGCGTCGCGGCGTTGGGGGCCATGGCCTACAGTTTGCTGCGCAAGCCTGCGGCGGTACGTTAAATAAAGTCCATGAACTCTATTGGGTTTAAATCCTCTGATAGGAGGAAATACGCCCCGACTCGCGTTAAACTGCGCGGGTTTTTAAGCCCCCCCATACATCGGAGCCTTCCATGTCCCGCGTTACCCTGAGTCGCTATTTGATCGAGCAGACCCGCAGCAACAACACGCCTGCCGATCTGCGCTTCCTTATCGAAGTGGTGGCGCGTGCTTGCAAGGAGATCAGCCACGCCGTGTCCAAAGGCGCACTGGGCGGTGTCCTGGGCAGCATGGGCACTGAAAACGTCCAAGGCGAAGTGCAGAAGAAACTCGACGTACTCTCCAACGAGATCCTGCTCGAAGCCAACGAATGGGGCGGTCACCTGGCCGGCATGGCGTCCGAAGAAATGGACAATGCCTACCAGATCCCGGGCAAGTACCCGAAAGGCGCCTACCTGCTGGTGTTCGACCCACTGGACGGTTCGTCCAACATCGACATCAACGCCCCTGTCGGTACCATCTTCTCGGTATTGCGTTGCCCGAACGAATACCTGAGCCAGAACGAAGCCCTCAACGAAAAGGCCTTCCTGCAGCCAGGCACCGAGCAGGTTGCGGCCGGCTACGCGATCTACGGCCCGCAGACCATGCTGGTGCTGACCCTGGGCGATGGCGTCAAGGGCTTCACCCTGGACCGTGAAATGGGCAGCTTCGTACTCACCCACGAAGACATCACCATTCCTGCTGCCACGCAGGAATTCGCGATCAACATGTCCAACCAGCGCCACTGGGAAGAACCGGTCAAGCGCTACGTCAATGAATTGATGGAAGGCGAAGAAGGCCCGTTGAAGAAGAACTTCAACATGCGCTGGGTTGCGGCGATGGTGGCTGACGTGCACCGTATCCTGACCCGCGGTGGCCTGTTCATGTACCCACGCGACAGCCGCGAGCCGTCCAAGCCGGGCAAGCTGCGCCTGATGTACGAAGCCAACCCGATGTCGTTCCTGGTTGAACAGGCAGGCGGTGCGTCGACCGACGGCCATCAGCGTATCCTCGACATCCAGCCCGAAGGCCTGCACCAGCGCGTGGCGGTGTTCCTGGGTTCGAAGGAAGAGGTTGAGCGCGTAACCGGTTACCACAAGAAGTAACTTTTCGCGATAAGTGATCGGCGTTGTTGTGAGCCGGTTCACCCTTAAATAAGCCCCGAAACGTTTCAGCGTTTTCGGGGCTTTTTTGTTTTCGTTCGTCGGGAACCAGACACCTCTTTTCCCTTCTAAGCTTCTGGCAGATACCCAAGCTGCTTCGTCCCTCCAGGAGTTATTCCATGTCGTTACGCCGTCTCGCTTTGCTGGCTTTTTGCGTGCTGTTGGCCGCTTGCAGCAAGGTCAACCAAGAAAACTACGCAAAGTTGTCGGCCGGCATGGCCAAGGCCGAGGTGGAGTCGTTGCTGGGTAAGCCGACCGATTGTTCCGGCGCACTGGGCATGTCCAGTTGCACCTGGGGTGATAAAAACAGCTTTATCAGCGTTCAATATGCCGGTGACAAGGTTCTGATGTTTTCCGGGCAAGGCCTGAAGTAAACCGGGGCGAGAGCCTGCGGGAGAAGAAGAATGATGCGTTTTGTTTTGTTCCTTTGTGCCAGCCTTTTTTTGGCGGGCTGTGCCAGCCATTCTGGCGACGATCTGCAACCCAAGACAGCGAGTAACGTCAATCTCAAGCGTTACCAGGGTACCTGGTATGAGTTGGCTCGATTGCCGATGTACTTCCAGCGCAACTGTGCACAGTCCGAAGCCCGCTACACATTGCTGCCCGATGGCGATATGTCGGTGTTCAACCGCTGCCTGACGACTGACTGGAAGTGGGAAGAAGCCAAGGGCACGGCTACGCCGCAGGTGCCGGGCAAGACCGACAAGCTCTGGGTGGAATTCAATAACTGGTTTACCGCGTTGTTGCCGGGCGTCGCCAAAGGCGATTACTGGGTGTTGTACGTCAGCGATGACTACAAGACCGCCATCGTTGGCAGCCCGAGCCGACGTTATATGTGGATCCTGTCACGTACGCCGACGGTCAGCGCCGATACCCGCGAAGACCTGCTCAGCAGGGCGCGCCAGCAGGGGTATGACACCACGCGTTTGATTTGGCGTACGTCGGACAAGCAGATGGCGAAGACCTCGCAGTAAACAATGTGGGAGGGGGGGCGTTGTGGCGAGCGGGCTTGTCCCGCGTTGGGGCGCGAAGCGGCCCCCAAACCAGCTACTGAGGCGTACCTGACACAGCGCAGGTGTCTTTTGTCAGGGGCCGCTTCGCGCCCCAACGCGGGACAAGCCCGCTCGCCACAGAGGCCCCCGCTAAATCGGAGATTTAGCGGGGGCCTCTACATTTGTTATGGATTGCCTGTCAGCCCAACAAATCCCTCAAGACCTGCGTAAACGCCCGGCTGCTTTCTTCCTCGCCGGCATGCCGCCCATCGCGCACTACCCACTTCCCGTTGACCATTACATCGCGCACCTGTCGATCCCCACCGGCAAACAACCAGCGATTGAGAATCCCGTCTTCGGTTGCCGTCGCCAGGTACGGATCGTTGCCGTCCAGCACGATCCAGTCCGCACGCTTGCCCACTGCCAATTGCCCAATCGGCTGCCCCAGCGCTTGGGCGCCGCCGTCGAGCGCGGCGTCGAACAGCGTGCGGCCGACCATCGGCTGATCACTGCGATACAGGCGGTTGCGCCGCTGATCGCGCAGGCGCTGGCCGTATTCCAACCAGCGCAGTTCCTCCACCACGCTCAGCGACACATGGCTGTCGGAGCCAATTCCCATGCGCCCACCCTGGGCGAGAAAATCCACGGCCGGGAAGATCCCGTCGCCCAGGTTGGCTTCGGTGGTCAGGCACAAACCGGCAATCGCCCGGCTCCTGGCCATGCGTGTGACCTCTTCCGGGTTGGCGTGGGTGGCGTGGACCAGGCACCAGCGTTCGTCGACGTCGACATTGTCGTACAGCCATTGCAGTGGGCGTTTGCCGCTCCAGGCCAGGCAGTCGTCGACTTCTTTTTGCTGTTCGGCGATGTGGATGTGCACGGGGCAGGTCTTGTCGCTGGCTGCGAGTACCTCATGGATCTGCTCCGGCGTGACCGCACGCAGGGAGTGAAAACACAGGCCCAGTTGTTGCGCTGGCTGCGCCGCGAGGATCGGTTGCAAGCGTGCCTGCAGGTCGAGGTAGTTTTCGGTGCTGTTGATAAACCGGCGCTGCCCTTCATTCGGTGCCTGTCCGCCAAACCCGGAGTGGCTGTACAGCACCGGTACCAGCGTCAGGCCGATCCCGCTGCTCGTGGCGGCCTGGCTGATCTGGCGCGACAGTTCCGTGCGGTCGGCATAGGGCTGGCCGCTGACGTCGTGATGCACATAGTGAAATTCAGCCACCGAGGTGTAACCGGCCTTGAGCATCTCGATGTACAGCTGTCGGGCGATGACCCGCAACTGCGCCGGGTTGATCTTGCCGACCATGCGGTACATCAAGTCGCGCCAGGTCCAGAAGCTGTCATTCGGGTTGCCGGCGACTTCCGCCAGGCCCGCCATGGCGCGTTGAAACGCGTGGGAATGCAGGTTCGGCATGCCCGCCAGCAGCGGACCTCTGAGCCGTTCGGCGGCGTCTGCACTGGCATTGGCCTGGACGCGTGTCAGTACGCCAGCGGCGTCGACTTCAAGACGTACATCGTTGGCCCATCCATTAGGCAGCAGCGCGCGTTCGGCAAAGAAAGCGGACATGATTAGAGCACCCCGGTCGTGTGTTTATTTGTATATACATATACAGACGTTTGCCTGCTCGGTAAACTCCGGCAATCTATGCATCTTTTCCACCTGCAAGGATTCCCTGTGCCGACTCCGCCCGCCAAGTCTTCGCTGGCTGCCCACATGGACGAAAGTCCGGCGCCCTTGTATGCCCGCGTCAAACAGATGATCAGCCAGCAGATCCTCAACGGCAACTGGCCGCCCCATTACCGCGTACCGTCGGAGAGCGAACTGGTCAGCCAGCTGGGTTTCAGCCGCATGACCATCAACCGCGCCCTGCGCGAACTCACCGCCGAAGGTTTGCTGGTGCGCATGCAAGGCGTCGGTACGTTTGTCGCCGAGCCCAAGAGCCAGTCCGCGCTGTTTGAAGTGCACAACATTGCCGATGAGATCGCCTCCCGCGGACATCGCCATACCTGCCAGGTCATCACCTTGGGCGAAGAGGCCGCCGGTTCCGAGCGCGCCGTCGCCCTGGAAATGCGTGAGGGCGGACGGGTGTTCCACTCGTTGATCGTGCATTACGAAAACGATATTCCCGTGCAAATCGAAGACCGTTTCGTCAACGCGCTGGTCGCCCCGGAATACCTGCAACAGGATTTCACCCAGCAAACGCCCTACGCCTATCTGAACCAGGTGGCGCCGCTGACCGAAGGCGAGCACGTGGTTGAAGCGATCCTCGCCGATGCCACCGAGTGCAAACTGTTGCAGATCGAGCCGAGCGAGCCATGCCTGTTGATTCGCCGCCGCACGTGGTCGGGTCGCCAGCCGGTGACCGCCGCGCGTTTGATCCACCCCGGTTCCCGTCATAGCCTGGAAGGACGTTTCAGTAAATGAGTGCAGTGAAAGTCTGGCGCGCCACCGATTACGTGCGCATGCCGTGGAAAAACGGCGGTGGCAGCACCGAAGAAATCACCCGTGATGCTGGCGAGGGCCTGGAGGGGTTTGGCTGGCGCTTGTCGATTGCCGACATCGGCGAGTCGGGCGGTTTTTCCAGCTTCGCCGGTTACCAGCGCGTGATCACGGTGATCAAGGGCGTCGGCATGGTGTTGACCGTGGATGGCGAAGAACAGCGCGGCCTGTTGCCCCTGCAACCATTTGCCTTCAAGGGTGATAGCCAGGTGTCATGCCGCTTGATCACCGGGCCGATCCGCGATTTCAACCTGATCTATTCGCCCCAGCGTTACCACGCGAGGCTGCAATGGGTGGACGGTGTGCAGCAGTTCTTCAGTACCGCGCAGACCGTGCTGGTGTTCAGCGTGGCGGATGAAGTGAAGGTGCTGGGGCACACGCTGGGTCATCACGATTGCCTGCAAATCGACGGTAACACCGGCCTGTTGGACATAGGCGTGGCTGGCCGCAGCTGCATCATCGAACTGACCGCACGCGGTTAAAAACTGTGGGAGGGGGCTTGCTCCCGATATAGGTGTGTCAGTACCAGATGGGCTGACTGATCCACCGCTATCGGGGGGCAAGCCCCCTCCCACATTTGTTTCCCACTGTTCTTGCGACCTGTTTCCAACTCCCGCACCATTTTGTTACCGAACGCCCCAGCGTGGCGCAAAACCGCGCTGTCGTGACAAACCTCCCTCGCTATAAAACGCCTTCGTAAGAAATTTCATCATCCCTCCAGGCCTTAATTTCCAAGGCTCGAACGCGCTTTCCAAAAAAATCCAAACACCTCGCTCAGAAAGTTGGCCGCCTGATTGCATATGCTTGTATGTACAAGTAAAGATGTGTGCGTAAGACTCTCCTTCGCACCGTCCATGTTCGCGCATCATGCCGAGGAGTCCAGCTGTGACCGATTTTTCGAAAGCAAGGCCTACAAAATACCGTGACGTCGAAATCCGTGCCGCCCGCGGTAATAAGCTCACCGCCAAAAGCTGGCTGACCGAAGCGCCGCTGCGCATGCTGATGAACAACCTTGACCCGCAAGTGGCCGAGAACCCGAAAGAACTGGTGGTGTACGGTGGTATTGGCCGTGCAGCGCGCAACTGGGAGTGCTACGACCAGATCGTCGAAAGCCTCACCCACCTGAATGACGACGAAACCCTGCTGGTGCAATCCGGCAAACCGGTCGGCGTGTTCAAGACCCACACCAATGCGCCGCGCGTGCTGATCGCCAACTCCAACCTGGTGCCGCACTGGGCCAGCTGGGAACACTTCAACGAACTGGATGCCAAGGGCCTGGCCATGTACGGCCAGATGACCGCCGGCAGCTGGATCTACATCGGTAGCCAGGGCATCGTCCAAGGCACGTACGAAACCTTCGTCGAAGCCGGTCGCCAGCATTACAACAGCGACCTTAAGGGCCGTTGGGTACTGACCGCCGGCCTCGGCGGCATGGGCGGCGCTCAACCACTGGCCGCAACCCTGGCTGGCGCCTGCTCGTTGAACATTGAATGCCAGCAGGTCAGCATCGATTTCCGCCTGAACAGCCGTTACGTCGACGAACAAGCCACCGACCTCGACGACGCCCTGGCTCGCATCGCCAAATACACCAAAGAGGGCAAGGCGATTTCCATCGCCCTGCTGGGTAACGCCGCCGAAATCCTGCCGGAACTGGTCAAGCGCGGTGTGCGCCCGGACATGGTCACCGACCAGACCAGCGCCCACGACCCACTCAACGGTTACCTGCCGGCCGGTTGGACCTGGGACGAATACCGCGCCCGCGCCAAGACCGAACCGGCGGCCGTGATCAAGGCCGCCAAGCAGTCGATGGCCGTGCACGTCAAAGCCATGTTGGAATTCCAGAAGCAAGGCATCCCGACCTTCGACTACGGCAACAACATCCGCCAGATGGCGCAGGAAGAGGGCGTGGAAAATGCGTTCGACTTCCCAGGCTTCGTACCGGCGTACATCCGCCCGCTGTTCTGCCGTGGCATCGGCCCGTTCCGTTGGGCGGCGCTGTCCGGTGACCCGCAGGACATCTACAAGACCGACGCCAAGGTCAAGGAGCTGATCCCCGACGACGCCCACCTGCACAACTGGCTGGACATGGCGCGCGAGCGCATCAGCTTCCAGGGCCTGCCGGCGCGTATCTGCTGGGTTGGCCTGGGCCAGCGCGCCAAGCTGGGCCTGGCGTTCAACGAAATGGTGCGCAGCGGTGAGCTGTCGGCACCGGTCGTGATCGGCCGTGACCACCTGGACTCCGGCTCGGTGGCCAGCCCCAACCGCGAAACCGAAGCCATGCAGGACGGTTCCGACGCCGTGTCCGATTGGCCTCTGCTCAACGCCTTGCTCAACACCGCCAGCGG
Source organism: Pseudomonas sp. FG86 (assembly GCF_057808775.1). Classification (NCBI taxonomy): domain Bacteria; kingdom Pseudomonadati; phylum Pseudomonadota; class Gammaproteobacteria; order Pseudomonadales; family Pseudomonadaceae; genus Pseudomonas; species Pseudomonas sp. FG86. The sequence continues at coordinate 24,609 of NZ_JBMDIS010000054.1, forward strand.
CGCGACCTGGGTTTCGCTGCACCACGGCGGCGGCGTGGGCATGGGCTTCTCCCAACACTCCGGGATGGTAATCGTCTGTGACGGCACCGACGAAGCCGCTGAGCGAATTGCTCGCGTACTGCACAACGACCCGGCCACCGGGGTGATGCGTCATGCCGATGCGGGTTACCAGATCGCGATCGACTGCGCCAAAGAGCAGGGGCTGAACCTGCCGATGATCAAGTAACCGATGTGGGAGGGCGCTTGCTCCCGATGGTGGTGTATCAGCCAATAGGTCTGGCGACTGACCCACTGCCATCGGCAGCAAGCCCCCACCCACATGTGATCGGCGGCGAACCCAAAACAATCCATCAGAGGTTGAACACCCATGGCTGCAAATGATGCGCGTGCAAGCACCACCCCGTTGATCGAAAGGCGTTCGATCGACTACATCCCGGAAGCGGAAAGACACGGTCGTCTATTGAGCCAGTTCACCCTGTGGCTGGGTGCCAACCTGCAGATCACTGCGATCGTCACCGGGGCCCTGGCCGTGGTGCTGGGCGGTGATGTGTTCTGGTCGTTGATCGGCCTGCTGATCGGTCAACTGCTGGGCGGTGGTGTGATGGCGTTGCACGCGGCGCAAGGGCCCAAGCTGGGCCTGCCGCAGATGATCTCCAGCCGGGTGCAATTCGGTGTGTATGGCGCGGCGATCCCGATCGTACTGGTCTGCTTGATGTACCTCGGTTTCACCGCGACGGGCACGGTGCTTTCCGGTCAGGCGCTGGGCCAATTGTTCGGTGTCAGCGACAGCGTCGGGATCCTGGCCTTCGCCAGTGTCATCGTGCTGGTCACGGTGCTCGGTTATCGGGTGATCCACTTTATCGGCCGCGTTGCCAGCGTCATTGGCGTGATTGCCTTTGTCTACCTGTTCAGCCGTCTGATGAGCCAGGCCGACGTTGGTGCGCTCCTGCAAATCCGTCACTTCAGTTGGAGCAGCTTCCTGCTGGCGGTGTCGCTCGCGGCATCCTGGCAAATCGCCTTCGGCCCTTACGTGGCGGACTATTCACGCTACCTGCCGAGCACGACGTCCTCGGTGAAAACCTTTCTGGCGGCCGGTGCCGGTTCGGTGGTTGGCGCACAGGTGGCGATGATCCTCGGCGTGTTTGCCGCGGCCATGTCCAACGGGCAATTTGCCGGTCATGAAGTGGCCTACATCGTAGGTCTGGGTGGTGCGGGGGCCTCGGCTGCGCTGCTGTACTTCAGCATCGCGTTCGGCAAGGTCACCATCTCCACGCTGAACTCCTACGGCAGCTTCATGTGCATCGCGACCATCATCAGCGGCTTTCGGGGTCGCCTGGAGGTCACGCGCTTGCAGCGTCTGGTGTTCGTGCTGGCTATCGTTGGCGCGGCGACCCTGATCGCCTTGCTTGGCCAGCACTCGTTCCTCGGTGCATTCAAGTCTTTCATCCTGTTCCTGCTGGCGTTCTTTACGCCTTGGAGTGCGATCAACCTGGTCGACTACTACTGCATCACTCGTGATCGCTATGACGTGTCGGCGCTGGCCGATCCGAACGGTCGCTACGGCCGTTGGAACCCGGTCGGTATCAGCGTCTACGTATTCGGGGTGCTGGTGCAATTGCCATTCATCTCCACCAAGTTCTACACCGGCCCGCTGGTGGCGGCCCTGGGGGATGTGGACATTTCCTGGATCATCGGCCTGGTACTTCCCGCCGCGCTGTACTACTGGGCGGCAAAAAAATGGCCCAGATCGATGCCTGAACACCTGATCCTGCCGCTAGAGCAGGGCGCTGTACCAACGACGACAAACGGGCTGGTTGCACAGGCCTGAGGGGACGTGGACAGGGCAGGATGCCTAATGACTGCCGTAATCCATTTCATGATTGGGAGCGTCACAACAATGAAAATGCACAAGACCCTGTTGGCCACCGTATTCTCCGCGGGCTTGCTGGCCACTGCTGGCGCCCAGGCGGCCGGTTGGTGTGAATCCGGTAAACCGGTGAAGTTCGCCGGCCTGAACTGGGAAAGCGGCATGTTGCTCACCGACATCCTGCAAACCGTTCTGGAAAAAGGCTACGACTGCAAAACCGATAGCCTGCCCGGCAACTCCATCACCATGGAAAACGCCCTGAGCAGCAACGATATCCAAGTGTTTGCCGAAGAGTGGGTTGGCCGCAGCGAAGTCTGGAACAAGGCCGAGAAGGCCGGCAAAGTCGTCGGCGTTGGTGCGCCGATTGTGGGCGCTATCGAAGGCTGGTACGTGCCGCGCTATGTGGTCGAAGGTGATGCCAAACGCAAGCTGGAACCCAAGGCTGCGGGCCTGAAAAACATCGCCGACCTGGCTAAGTACGCCTCTGTCTTCAAAGACCCGGAAGAACCCTCCAAGGGCCGTTTCTACAACTGCCCGGCCGGCTGGACCTGCGAGCTGGACAACAGCGAAATGCTCAAGAGCTACGGTTTGGAAAGCAGCTACACCAACTTCCGCCCAGGCACCGGCCCGGCGTTGGATGCCGCGGTGCTGTCGAGCTACAAGCGCGGCGAACCGATCCTGTTCTACTACTGGTCGCCGACACCACTGATGGGCCAGGTCGACCTGGTGAAACTGGAAGAAAAACCGGGTGTGGATAAAAGCGTGAGCATCAAGGTCGGTCTGTCCAAGACCTTCCACGAACAAGCCCCGGAACTGGTGGCTGTGCTGGAAAAAGTCAACCTGCCCATCGACCTGCTGAACCAGAACCTGGGGCGCATGGCCAAGGAGCGAATTGAGTCGCCGAAACTGGCGAAAATTTTCCTCAAGGAACATCCTGAAGTCTGGCACGCCTGGGTGAGTGAAGACGCAGCCAAGAAAATCGACGCGGCCTTGTAGGTCAAGTGTGCACGGCTACCCTGAGGGGTAGCCGGGCGCCTGGCCACAACCCACTGGATCGAGAGCACGCTATGTTTCCTGAGAGTTTTACGTTTTCCATTGCCGACTGGGTCAACGGTTGGGTGGACTCACTGGTCACCAATTACGGCGATGTGTTCCGGCACATCTCCGACACCCTGCTGTGGGCCATCGTCAACCTGGAAGGGTTGCTGCGTGCAGCTCCCTGGTGGCTGATGCTGGCCATCGTCGGCGGTGTTGCCTGGCATGCCACCCGCAAAGTGCTGACCACGGCGGTGATCGTCGGCTTGCTGTTCCTGGTGGGCGCGGTCGGCCTGTGGGACAAGCTGATGCAGACCCTGGCGCTGATGATGGTCGCCACGGTGATCTCGGTGCTGATCGGCATTCCGCTGGGCATTTTGTCGGCACGCAGCAATCGCCTGCGTTCGGTGCTGATGCCGCTGCTCGATATCATGCAAACCATGCCCAGCTTCGTGTACCTGATCCCGGTGCTGATGCTGTTCGGCCTGGGCAAGGTGCCGGCGATCTTCGCCACGGTGATCTACGCCGCGCCGCCGCTGATTCGCCTGACCGACCTGGGGATTCGCCAGGTCGACGGCGAAGTCATGGAAGCCATTAACGCCTTTGGTGCCAACCGCTGGCAGCAACTGTTCGGCGTGCAACTGCCGCTGGCCCTGCCGAGCATCATGGCCGGTATCAACCAGACCACCATGATGGCGTTGTCGATGGTGGTGATCGCCTCGATGATCGGCGCCCGTGGCCTGGGCGAAGACGTGCTCGTCGGCATCCAGACCCTCAACGTCGGTCGTGGCCTGGAAGCCGGGCTGGCGATCGTGATTCTCGCAGTGGTCATCGACCGCATTACCCAGGCCTATGGTCGTCCACGGCATGAGGCGAGCAAATGACTACTGTCAGCAAAATCGAAGTAAAAAACGTCTTCAAGATCTTCGGCGCCCGCTCCAAGGAGGCGCTGTCGTTGATCGGCCAGGGCAAGACCAAGGATCAAGTGCTGGCCGAGACCGGTTGCGTGGTCGGCGTTAACGATTTGTCCCTGAGCATCGGTACCGGTGAGATCTTCGTGATCATGGGCCTGTCGGGCTCGGGCAAATCCACGCTGGTGCGCCACTTCAATCGCCTGATCGACCCCACCAGCGGTGCGATCCTGGTCGACGGTGAAGACATTCTGCAACTGGACATGGACGCCCTGCGCCAATTCCGTCGGCACAAGATCAGCATGGTGTTCCAGAGCTTCGGCCTGTTGCCCCACAAGAGCGTGCTCGACAACGTCGCCTATGGCCTCAAGGTGCGCGGCGAAACCAAGCAAGTCTGTACCGAACGCGCACAGCACTGGGTCGAAACCGTGGGCCTCAAGGGCTACGAAAACAAATACCCGCACCAGCTCTCCGGCGGTATGCGCCAACGTGTGGGCCTGGCCCGCGCCCTGGCGGCCGACACCGACATCATCCTGATGGACGAAGCCTTCAGCGCCCTCGACCCGTTGATTCGCGCCGAGATGCAGGACCAGTTGCTCGAGCTGCAAAAGACCCTGCACAAGACCATCGTATTCATCACCCACGACCTCGACGAGGCCGTGCGTATCGGTAACCGCATCGCGATCCTCAAGGACGGCAAGCTGATCCAGGTCGGCACGCCGCGGGAGATCCTGCACTCGCCGGCGGATGAGTATGTGGATCGGTTTGTTCAGCGGCGGGCGGCGGTGGTCTGATCCTGGATGTGTGGGAAGGCTGCTGGCCCTATCGGGGGCAAGCCCCCTCCCACATTTTGAATTGTGAACACCTTCAAAGCTGGGAGGGGGCTTGCCCCCGATAGGGCCGGTAAGGCTGCACAAGAATTGAAGAAGGTATGAAGATGTCCCAGGCAGCAAAAATCATCATCGCCGACACCCCCCTGCGCTGGCAGGACGTGGTCGCCGTCGCCCGTCACGGCGCGGTGCTCCAACTCTCCGGCCAGGCCTGGGCGCGGATCGACAATGCCCAGGCCATCGTGCAGCGCATCGTCACCAGCGGCGAACGCGCCTACGGCGTGAACACCGGGCTGGGCGCGTTGTGCAACGTGTCGCTTGAAGGCGAGCAACTGAGCCAGCTGTCGCGCAATACCCTGTTGAGCCACGCCTGTGGCGTCGGCCCGGTACTCAGCGACGAGCAGACCCGCGCGATCATCTGTGCGGCCGTCATCAACTACAGCCACGGCAAGTCCGGCCTGCATCCGCAGGTGGTGCATTCGCTGCTGGCGCTGCTCAACCACGGCATCACGCCGCAAGTACCGTCCCAGGGCTCGGTGGGTTATCTGACCCATATGGCCCATGTCGGTGTGGCGCTGCTGGGTGTCGGTCATGTGAGCTATCGCGGTCAGATCGTCCCGGCGCAACAGGCCCTGGACGAAGAAGGTTTGCAGCCGGTGGTACTCGGCGCCAAAGACGGACTGTGCCTGGTCAACGGCACGCCGTGCATGACCGGCCTGAGTTGCCTGGCCCTGGCCGATGCTCACCACCTGCTGCAATGGGCCGATGTGATCGGCGCCATGAGTTTCGAGGCCCTGCGTGGCCAGATCGATGCGTTCGACGAAGAAATCATTGCCCTCAAGCGTCACCCCGGCATGCAGCAGGTCGGTATCAACCTGCGCGCGTTGCTCGATGGCAGTGAAGTGATCGCCAGCAGCAAAGGCATCCGCACCCAGGATGCCCTGAGCATCCGCTCGATCCCGCAGATCCACGGGGCGGCGCGCGATCAGTTGGAGCATGCGACCCGCCAGATCGAGACCGAACTCAACAGCGCCACCGACAACCCACTGGTACTCGGTACGCCGGACAACTACCGCGTAGTCTCCCAGGCCAACCCGCACGGGCAGTCCGTGGCGCTGGCTGCCGATATGCTCGCCATCGCCATGGCCGAAATCGGCTCGGTGGCCGAGCGCCGTCTCGACCGCCTGATCAACCCCCACGTCAGCGGCCTGCCGGCGTTTCTGGTGAGTAACCCCGGGGTCAACTCCGGGATGATGATCGTGCAGTACGTCGCCGCTTCGTTGTGCGGGCAAAACCGTCAGTTGGCGCAACCGGCGGTACTCGACAACTTCGTCACGTCGGGCCTGCAGGAAGACCATTTGAGCATGGGCACCAATGCCGCGCTCAAGCTGCACCAGGTGCTGGCCAACGTCACTCAGATCCTCGCCATCGAGTACCTGCTGGCGGCCCAGGCATTCGAATTCCTCAAGGGCCAGCGCTTCGGCGCGGGCACCGACAGCGCCTGGCGCCTGTTGCGTGAACACGTGCCACCGTACGAGCAGGATCGCTGGCTGGCGCCGGACATCGCGACTGCCGCCGCGCTGCTCAAGAACACCGCTTTGCTGCACCCGGTTTTTCCCGAATTGCACTGAACAATAATTCACAAGGAGCACGAATGTGACTGCGCTAAACCTGATTCCAGGCCAACTGAGCCTCGCCCAACTGCGGGCCATCTACCAGCAGCCGGTAACCCTCAGCCTGGATGACAGTGCCTCGGCCCAGATTGAAGCCAGTGTCGCCTGCGTGGAACAGATTCTCGCCGAGAACCGCACTGCCTACGGCATCAACACCGGTTTCGGCCTGCTGGCCTCGACCCGCATTGCCAGCGAAGACCTGGAAAACCTCCAGCGCTCCCTGGTGCTGTCCCATGCCGCAGGCGTCGGTGAGCCCATCAGCGATGCGCTGGTGCGGCTGGTCATGGTGCTCAAGGTCAACAGCCTGAGCCGTGGCTTTTCCGGGATTCGCCGCCAGGTCATCGACGCACTGATCGCGCTGATCAACGCCGAGGTGTACCCGCATATTCCGCTGAAAGGTTCGGTCGGTGCGTCCGGCGACTTGGCGCCCTTGGCCCATATGTCCCTGGTGCTGCTCGGCGAAGGCAAGGCGCGCCACAAGGGCGAATGGCTGGAGGCGACCGACGCGCTGAAAGTCGCCGGCCTCACACCGCTGACCCTGGCCGCCAAGGAGGGGCTGGCGCTGCTCAACGGCACCCAGGTGTCCACTGCCTACGCCTTGCGCGGCCTGTTCGAAGGTGAAGATCTGTTCGCCGGCGCCCTGGCCTGTGGCGGCCTCACCGTGGAAGCGGTGCTGGGTTCGCGTTCGCCGTTCGATGCGCGTATCCACGCAGCCCGTGGCCAGCGTGGGCAGATCGACTCGGCGGCGGCTTATCGCGACCTGCTCGGCGACAGCAGCCAGGTGTCGCAGTCGCACCAGAATTGCGACAAGGTGCAGGACCCGTACTCCCTGCGCTGCCAGCCACAGGTCATGGGCGCCTGCCTGACCCAGTTCCGCCAGGCTGCCGACGTGCTGGTGATCGAAGCCAACGCCGTGTCAGACAACCCGCTGGTCTTCGCCGCGGAAGGCGACGTGATCTCCGGCGGCAACTTCCACGCCGAACCGGTGGCCATGGCTGCTGACAACATGGCGCTGGCCATCGCTGAAATCGGTTCCCTGAGCGAGCGCCGTATCTCGTTGATGATGGACAAGCACATGTCGCAACTGCCGCCGTTCCTGGTGGGCAATGGCGGGGTGAACTCCGGCTTCATGATTGCCCAGGTGACCGCCGCGGCACTCGCCAGCGAGAACAAGGCGCTGGCCCATCCCCATAGCGTCGACAGCCTGCCGACCTCGGCCAACCAGGAAGACCACGTGTCCATGGCGCCGGCGGCCGGCAAGCGCCTGTGGGAAATGGCCGAGAACGTGCGCGGTATCTTGGCGGTTGAATGGCTGGCCGCCTGCCAGGGCCTGGACCTGCGCGAAGGCCTGAAAACCTCGCCGAAACTGGAAAAGGCCCGTGGCATCCTGCGCGCCAAGGTGGCGTTCTACGACAAGGACCGCTTTTTCGCCCCGGACATCATCGCCGCCAGCGAACTGCTCGCCAGCCGCTGCCTGAATGAACTGGTGCCGGCCAAGTTGCTGCCGAGCCTCTAAACACACCACACACCCCTGTAGGAGCGAGCTTGCTCGCGAAAAACTCAAGGACACCGCATTCATCCAGGATGCACGCGTTATCGCTGACGTCCTTCGCGAGCAAGCTCGCTCCTACAGGGATCAGGGATCACATCGGGAGCCGTTGATGAAAACCCTTTGGCAGCACTGCCACGTTGCAACCATGGCCCAAGGCAAATACTCGATCATCGAGGATGCCGCGATGGTCACCGTGGGTTCGCTTATCGAGTGGATCGGCCCGCGCAGCCAAGTGCCCACGCTGGACTATGCCCAGGTGCATGACCTGCAAGGCGCCTGGGTGACTCCCGGGCTGATCGACTGCCACACCCACACGGTGTTCGGCGGCAACCGCAGTGGCGAATTCGAGCAGCGCCTTGAAGGCGTGAGCTATGCCGAGATCGCCGCCCAGGGCGGCGGTATCGCCAGCACCGTGCGCGCCACGCGCGCCGCCAGCGAAGACGAATTGTTCGAAAGCAGCCGCAAGCGCCTGTGCAGTTTGCTGCGCGATGGCGTGACCACGGTGGAGATCAAATCCGGCTACGGCCTGGACCTGGCCAGCGAACGCAAGTTGCTGAGGGTGATTCGCCGCCTCGGTGATGCGCTGCCGGTCAGCGTGCGCGCCACCTGCCTGGCGGCCCACGCCTTGCCACCGGAGTACAAGGACCGCGCCGACGACTACATCGATCACATCTGCACCGAGATGCTGCCGGCGCTGGCCGCCGAAGGGCTGGTGGACGCGGTGGATGCCTTCTGCGAATACCTGGCGTTTTCGCCCGAACAAGTCGAGCGCGTGTTTAAAGTCGCCCGGCAACTCGGCCTACCGGTCAAGCTGCACGCCGAGCAACTGTCATCGCTGCACGGTTCGAGCCTGGCGGCGCGTTACCAGGCGCTGTCGGCGGATCACCTGGAGTTCATGACCGAAGACGACGCCATCGCCATGGCCGCGTCCGGTACCGTCGCAGTCTTGCTGCCGGGGGCGTTCTACTTCCTGCGCGAAACCCAGTTGCCGCCCATGGATGCCTTGCGCAGGCACGGCGTGAAAATCGCCATCGCCAGTGACCTCAACCCCGGTACCTCGCCGGCGTTGTCGGTGCGGTTGATGCTGAACATGGCCTGCACCCTGTTCCGCATGACCCCGGAAGAAGCCCTGGCCGGCGCCACGCAACACGCGGCCACCGCCCTGGGCATGGGCGATACCCATGGCTCGCTGGAAGTGGGCAAGGTTGCCGACTTTGTGGCCTGGCAGATCGATCGCCCCGCCGACCTGGCCTATTGGCTGGGCGGCGAGCTGGATAAACGCGTCGTGCGCCACGGCGTCGATATCAATGTTTAAGGAGTACCGTTGTGGATAAGGTTCTGAGCTTCAAACAAGGCCGCGTGCCGCTGCTGATCAGCATGCCCCACGCCGGGTTGCGCCTCACGCCCGCGGTCGAAGCCGGTTTGATCCCCGAGGCGCAAAGCCTGCCGGACACCGACTGGCACATTCCGACCCTGTATGACTTTGCCGAGGAACTGGGCGCCAGCACCTTGGCGGCGCAGTACTCGCGATTTGTCATCGACCTCAACCGGCCGTCCGACGACAAGCCGCTGTACGCCGGCGCCACCACCGGCCTGTACCCGGCGACGCTGTTCGATGGCGTGCCGTTGTTCCGTGAAGGGCTGGAACCGAGCGCGACCGAACGCGCCAACTACCTGCAAAAGGTCTGGGGCCCGTACCACCGCACACTGCAAGAGGAGCTGGCCCGCCTCAAGGCTGAGTTCGGCTATGCGCTGCTGTTCGATGCGCATTCGATCCGCTCGGTAATCCCCCACCTGTTCGACGGCAAGCTGCCGGACTTCAACCTGGGCACCTTCAACGGCGCCGCCTGTGATCCGGAACTGGCCAGCCAGCTCGAGGCCATCTGTGCCACTTATCCACAGTACACCCACGTCTTGAACGGGCGCTTCAAGGGCGGCCATATCACCCGCCATTACGGCAACCCGGCGCAGGATATCCACGCCGTGCAGCTGGAGTTGTGCCAGAGCACCTATATGGAAGAGTTCGAGCCGTTCCGCTATCGCCCGGATCTGGCCGAACCGACGCGGGTGGTGTTGAAGCAGTTGCTGCAGGGGCTGCTAGCGTGGGGGAAACAGCGTTATTCAAAGTAATTGAAGTGCGAGCTCTCGGGGGCGTGGGCACTGTGCTGTACTCGGCAAAGGGCTGGTCCACGCTCGTTTGCGGGCCCAGGGCCAGGCGGCAGAGGTCGATCCGTTGTATCGCTGTCTGTTCCAGTACTTACATGGCGAACGGCTGACACCGGTCTAAGTACTCAAGGACATGCTCATTGCACAATTCGGGTTTATAGTGCCAGACGGCAAAATAAAAGACGTCCCACCAGGGATGAACCCGACCCCTTATGGAGCGCGCAATGCAGACTTGGTACCCGCAGATCAAACCCTACGCCCGGCACGATCTGGCCGTTGATGCCATTCACACGCTGTATGTCGATGAAAGTGGCTCCCCCGAGGGCTTGCCTGTGGTCTTCATCCACGGTGGCCCAGGCTCAGGTTGCGACGCCCAGAGCCGCTGCTATTTCGATCCGAACCTGTACCGCATCGTCACATTCGACCAACGTGGCTGCGGCCGCTCAACACCCCGCGCCAGCCTGGAAAACAACACCACCTGGGACCTGGTCGCCGACCTCGAGCGCATCCGCGAGCACCTGGGCATCGACAAATGGGTGCTGTTTGGCGGCTCCTGGGGCTCGACCCTTGCCCTGGCCTACGCGCAAACCCACCCCGAGCGCGTGCATGGCCTGATCGTGCGCGGCATTTTCCTCGCCCGCCCGCAGGACATCGAGTGGTTCTACCAGGCCGGCGCCAGCCGCCTGTTCCCGGATTACTGGCAGGACTACATCGCGCCGATTCCTGCCGATGAGCGTCACGACATGATCGCGGCCTATCACAAGCGCCTGACCGGCAACGACCAGATCGCCCAGATGCACGCCGCCAAGGCCTGGTCCGGCTGGGAAGGTCGCATGCTGGGCCTGTGCCCGAGTCCGCAGCATGTGGAGCGTTTCTCCGAGCCGCAACGCGCACTGTCCATTGCGCGTATCGAGTGCCATTACTTCACCAATAATTCCTTCCTGGAGCCCAACCAACTGATTCGCGACATGCATAAGATCGCCCATCTGCCTGGCGTAATCATCCATGGGCGCTACGATATGATCTGCCCTCTGGATAACGCTTGGGAGCTGCATCAGGCGTGGCCCAACAGCGAACTGCAGGTGATCCGCGAGGCTGGCCATGCGGCGTCCGAGCCCGGTATTACGGATGCTCTGGTCCGCGCGACCGGCGAAATGGCGCGACGCCTGCTTGATCTGCCACCAGAAGAAGCATGAAGGGCCTGTTGCAGCGGGTGCGTGGCGCCCGTGTCGAAGTCGCAGGCGAAATCGTAGGGGCGATCGACCAGGGTTTGCTGGTGCTGGTGGCCGTTGAGCCATCGGATACACGCGAGAGTGCCGACAAACTCCTGCACAAGCTGCTTAACTACCGGGTATTCAGCGACGACGAGGGCAAGATGAACCGTTCGCTGAAGGATATCGGCGGCGGTTTGCTGCTGGTGTCGCAGTTCACCCTGGCGGCCGACACCAGGAGCGGGCTGCGGCCAAGCTTCTCCACGGCGGCGCCTCCCGCCTTGGGAGCGGCGCTTTTTGAGCACTTGTTGTCACAAGCGCAACAATTGCATGGCACGGTGGCGTCGGGGCGTTTTGGTGCGGATATGCAGGTGCATTTGGTCAATGATGGCCCTGTGACCTTCCTCCTACAGACATGAATGTATTAAAAACGACTTTAATGCCTAAAAACGCAGGGTTTCGCTACAAATACTTCGTTGTCCCTGATGCGTTGTATCGCGGGCTACTAGATAATCGCGCGCTACGGGGATCAGCGTTGATTGGTCCATTTTTGACTTAGGTAGAGACTTGTCCGATAGCCTCAGGGGAATCATTTTGACCCAGGGGAGTCGGAACAATGCTCGCCAACCTGGCATATAGATAGCTGGCCGTTGGTTTTTTGATCTGTTTTCGGCGAGGGTTGCTCGTGATTGTTAGTCCCTGTAATGCACCAAAATTGTCTGCCAAACGGTTACGAAACGCACTGGTGACGGGCTCCGCCCTGTTTTGCCTGTTCGGCGCGGGTCAACTGTGGGCATTCAGTCTGGACGATGTGTCGGCCAAGGCAAAAGAGCTGGCCGGGCAGAAATACGAAGCTCCGCGCAGCAATCTGCCGAACGAATTCCGCGAAATGAAATTCGCGGACTACCAGAAGATTCGTTTCCGCAACGAAAAAGCCGAGTGGGCCGATCAGAACACCCCGTTCAAACTGTCCTTCTATCACCAGGGTATGCACTTCGATACACCGGTGAAAATCAACGAAGTCACCGCCGACAGCGTCCAGGAAATCAAGTACGACGCGTCGCGTTTCGATTTTGGCGACGTCAAGGTTGACCCCAAGGCCACCGAACAGCTCGGTTATGCCGGTTTCCGTGTGCTGTTCCCGATCAACAAGGGCGACAAGCAAGACGAAATCATGACCATGCTCGGCGCCAGCTATTTCCGCGTCGTGGGCAAGGATCAGGTGTATGGCCTGTCCGCCCGTGGCATGGCGATCGATACCGCGCTGCCGTCCGGCGAAGAATTCCCGCGTTTCACCGAGTTCTGGATCGAACGTCCAAAGCCGGGTGACAAGCACCTGGTGATCTTCGCCCTGCTGGATTCGCCACGCGCCACCGGCGCCTACCGCCTGATCCTGCGCCCGGGCACCGACACCGTGGTCGACGTCAAGTCCCAGATGTTCCTGCGCGACAAAGTCAGCAAGCTGGGGGTTGCCCCGTTGACTTCCATGTTCCTGTTTGGCGCCAACCAGCCATCCAAGGTCCTGAACTACCGTCGCGAACTGCACGATTCCAGCGGCCTGTCGATCCATGCCGGTAATGGCGAGTGGATCTGGCGCCCGCTGAACAACCCTAAACACCTGTCGGTCAGCAACTTCACCGTGGAGAACCCGCGTGGGTTCGGCCTGCTGCAACGCGGCCGCAACTTCAGCCACTACGAAGACCTGGACGACAACTACGACAAGCGCCCAAGCGCCTGGATCGAGCCTGAAGGCGACTGGGGCAAGGGTTCCGTCGACCTGGTCGAGATTCCGACCGCCGATGAAACCAACGACAACATCGTAGCGTTCTGGAGCCCGGCCGAACTGCCGGAAGTCGGCAAGCCGCTGGATGTTGCCTACCGCCTGCACTGGACCCTGGACGACGCCGCGTTCCATTCGCCGGACAGCGCCTGGGTCAAGCAGACCCTGCGTTCGACCGGTGATGTGAAACAATCCAACCTGATCCGTCAGCCCGACGGCAGCGTGGCGTACCTGATCGATTTCGAGGGCCCGTCCCTGAAGAAACTGCTGCCGGACGCGCCGGTGCGCAGCCAGGTGAGTGTGGGTGACAACGCTGAGCTGGTTGAAAACAGCGTGCGCTACAACGAGCACACCAAAGGCTGGCGCCTGACCCTGCGCATGAAGATCAAGGATCCCGGAAAGCCCACCGAGATGCGTGCGTCCCTGGTGCAGGACATCGTGCAGCCTGAGCCGGAGCAGGTTTCGACCCAAGTGCTCAAGGCCGACAAGGTCCTGGCCAAGCAGCACGAGAAACAGGCCAAGAAAGACGCGAAAGACAAGGACGCCAAGCAGCCAGAAGCTGCCCCAGCCACACCGGAGCCGATCAAGACCGAGCAAGTCCTGACCGAAACCTGGAGCTATCAGTTGCCTGCCGATGAGTAATTCTCAAGCCCAGCCAGAGACTCTGTCCGAGTATCTGGCGCATCTCCCGATGACCGCTGAGCAGCGTGCCGAACTGGCAGGCTGCACATCCTTCACCGAACTGCACGAGCGTTTGTCGTCTTCGACCTTCGATGCGCCCGTCGACGCCGCCCAGGCGTCGGTCGGCCGCCGGTTGACCCTCAGCACGGCCGAAGAGCTGCAAGACGCCGAAATGCTGGTGCTCGACGCCAGCGGCCGCGTGTGCCTCAAGGCCACGCCGCCGATTCGTCGCACCAAGGTCGTACCGGAGCCATGGCGCACCAATATCCTGGTGCGCGGCTGGCGTCGCCTGACTGGCCGAACCAACCCGCCGAAGCCGCCGAAAGACGAGCGCGTGCTGCCGGCGGCGCGCTGGCGCACCGTGGGGTCGATCCGTCGCTACATCCTGCTGGTACTGATGCTCGGCCAGACCATCGTGGCCGGCTGGTACATGAAAGGCATCATGCCGTACCAGGGCTGGTCGCTGGTCGACTTTGACGAGATCCGCAACCAGACCCTGTTGCAAACCGCCACCCAGGTCCTGCCTTACGCCCTGCAAACCAGCATCCTGATCATGTTCGGGATCCTGTTCTGCTGGGTTTCGGCCGGTTTCTGGACTGCGTTGATGGGCTTCCTTGAACTGCTCACCGGTCACGATAAATACCGTATCTCCGGTAAAAGTGCCGGCAACGAGCCGATTCCCAAGGATGCACGCACCGCGCTGGTGATGCCGATCTGCAACGAAGACGTGCCGCGGGTATTCGCTGGCCTGCGCGCCACGTTCGAGTCGGTCGCGGCCACGGGTGACTTGGACCGCTTCGATTTCTTCGTGCTCAGCGACAGTAACGACGCTGACATCTGTATCGCCGAGCAACAAGCCTGGCTGGACGTGTGCCGCGAAGCCGGTGGCTTCGGCAAGATTTTCTATCGCCGCCGTCGCCGTCGCGTCAAACGCAAGAGCGGCAACCTCGACGACTTCTGTCGTCGCTGGGGCGGTGAATACAAGTACATGGTGGTGCTCGACGCCGACAGCGTGATGAGCGGTGAATGCCTGACCAGCCTGGTGCGCCTGATGGAAGCCACGCCGGATGCCGGGATTATCCAGACCGCGCCACGGGCGTCGGGCATGGACACCCTGTATGCGCGCATGCAGCAGTTCGCCACCCGCGTCTATGGCCCGCTGTTTACGGCTGGCCTGCACTTCTGGCAGTTGGGTGAATCCCACTACTGGGGTCACAACGCAATCATCCGCATGAAGCCGTTTATCGAACACTGCGCCCTGGCGCCGTTGCCAGGTAAAGGCGCGTTCGCCGGTGCGATCCTGTCTCACGACTTCGTCGAAGCCGCGCTGATGCGTCGTGCCGGTTGGGGTGTGTGGATTGCCTACGACCTGCCGGGCAGCTATGAAGAACTGCCGCCGAACCTGCTGGACGAACTCAAGCGTGACCGTCGCTGGTGCCACGGTAACCTGATGAACTTCCGCCTGTTCCTGGTCAAGGGCATGCACCCGGTACACCGTGCCGTGTTCCTGACCGGTGTGATGTCCTACCTGTCGGCGCCGTTGTGGTTCTTCTTCCTGGTGCTGTCGACGGCCCTGCTGGCGGTGAACACCCTGATGGAGCCACAGTACTTCATGGCACCGCGCCAGTTGTACCCGCTGTGGCCGCAATGGCATCCGGACAAGGCGGTGGCGCTGTTCTCCACCACCATTGTGTTGCTGTTCCTGCCAAAGTTGCTGAGCATCATCCTGATCTGGGCCAAGGGCGCGAAAGAATTCGGCGGCAAGTTCAAGGTGACCCTGTCTATGTTGCTGGAGATGCTGTTCTCCATGCTGCTGGCACCGGTGCGCATGATCTTCCACACCCGTTTCGTACTGGCCGCGTTCCTCGGTTGGGCCGCGACCTGGAATTCGCCGCAGCGTGACGACGACTCCACCCCCTGGGGCGAAGCGATCAAGCGCCACGGTACCCAGACCTTGCTCGGCTTCCTGTGGGCACTGCTGGTGGTGTGGTTGAACCCAAGCTTCCTGTGGTGGCTGGTGCCGATCGTGGGGTCGCTGATGCTGTCGATCCCGGTATCGGTGATTTCCAGCCGGGTCAATCTGGGCCTCAAGTCCCGCGACGAAAGCCTGTTCCTGATCCCTGAGGAATACAATCCGCCGCAGGCGTTGCTGTCGACCGAGAAGTACACCCACGAAAACCGTTGGCACGCCCTCAATGATGGCTTCATACGTTCGGTGGTCGACCCGCAGCAGAACGCCCTGGCCTGCGCCCTGGCGACCTCGCGTCACCGTGAGGCGGAGCCGATCGAGTACCTGCGTGGCGAGCGTGTTCGTCATGCGTTGAAAGTCGGCCCTGCCGGCCTCAACAACGCTGAACGCCTGGCCCTGCTCAGCGACCCGGTTGCCCTGGCTCGCCTGCACGAGCAGGTCTGGAACGATGGGCACGCCGAGTGGCTGGCCGCTTGGCGTAACTCGATCAAGGCCGACCCGCACGCCCCGTTGCTACCGTTGCAACCGGTGGCGTCCCAGGCTCAACCGGCCTGATGCTGAAGCCCTCAGGGGGTTACCCTGAGGGCGTTCACGGCGTCTTCCTACAGCGCCCTCTGTTGCTCCAACCCCTTGTTATTTCGAAACAAAAGACCCCTGTCCAAGGCGTATTGCCACGGCGACGAGTGGGTTAGCATCGCCCCCCAATCTGACTCGACCACCCAGGTTTACGCGCACTGGCGCTGTAGCGGGTTGTCGTGTGCTCAATGGAACGGGGGTATCTCATGATCAAAAGGTGTTTGTGTGCTGTGTTGCTGGGTGTCATCGGGTTCTTATACGGTGCTCCGGCCAACGCTGGCGCCATCGACGACGCGGTTCAACGAGGGGTATTGAGGGTCGGCACGACGCCCACCTACGTGCCCTTCGAAATGACCGATAAGCGTGGGCAGATCGTCGGCTTCGAAATCGACTTGCTCCAAGCCATGAGCAAGGCCCTGGATGTCGAGCTGGAGATGGTGCCGGTGCCCTATACCGAGCTGCTGCCGGGGCTGATGCAAAAGCAATACGACCTGATCGGCAGCGGCATGACGGTGACCCAGCAGCGCAACCTGAAATTGAACTTCAGCGACTCTTTCATCATTGTCGGCCAGACCGTGTTGCTGCATCCCGACCTTGCCGGCAAGGTCAGCAGTATCGAAGACCTGGATGATGCCGGTTATCGAGTCGTCGCCATCGAGGGGACGACCGGTGAGTTGGCCGCCAGGCGATTCCTTGGAGCGGCGCGGTTACGTACGTTCCCGACGCCGGAAGAAGGCGTGCGTCAGGTGGTAGAGGGCAAGGCCGACGCTTTTATCCACGATGCGCCTTACAACCTGATCGCCATCGCCAAGCCCGAAAACAGCTCGCTGTTGGCCCTGGAGCAGCCTTTCACCTATGAGCCACTGGCGTTCGGCCTGAAAAAAGGCGATTACGACAGCCTCAATTGGATCAACCATTTCCTGAACCAGGTGGCCCAGGACGGGACCTACGATCGTCTGTATGACAAGTGGTTCAAGGACACCGCCTGGATGGCGGAAGTCTACTGAAGTCATAACTGCTTACACATCAATCAATGGCTATTGCCGGGTGGCGAAGTGTCTGCCTCTGCGCTTTGCTGCACCGTTGTAGGGCGTTTCTGACATACCCCGACAACAAATCCCGGTGAAACCTTTGTGACAGGCATCGAGTGGGTTAGGATCGCACCCCGAAATGGTGCAGCCCTTTTGCGCGCCGACCTCATAAGAATGGTTCAGGGGACTTGATGATGAAAAAGTATCTTTCGATGCTGCTGCTCGGCGTCACCGCGCTGGTCGCGGCCAATGCGGCCCAGGCCGGCGCGATCGATGATGCGGTCAAGCGCGGCACGTTGAAAGTCGGCATGGACCCGACCTACATGCCGTTCGAAATGACCGACAAGCGCGGTGAAATCATTGGTTTCGAAGTCGACATTCTCAAGGCCATGGCCAAGTCCATGGGCGTCAAGCTGGAGCTGGTGTCCACCGGCTACGACGGCATCATCCCGGCGTTCCTGACCGGCAAGTTCGACATGATCGGCAGCGGCATGACCCTGACCCAGGAACGCAACCTGCGCCTGAACTTCAGCGAACCCTTCATCGTGGTGGGCCAGACCCTGCTGATTCGCAAGGAGCTGGAAGGCACCATCAAGTCCTACAAAGACTTGAATGACGAGAAATACCGCCTGACCTCCAAGCTCGGCACCACCGGCGAGATGGTTGCCAAGAAGCTGATCTCCAAGGCCAAGTACCACGGCTATGACAACGAGCAGGAAGGTGTGCTGGACGTCGTCAATGGCAAGGCCGATGCCTTCGTGTATGACGCCCCGTACAACGTCGTTGCCGAGAAAAAAGTCGGCAACGGCAAGCTGGTGTTCCTGGAAGAACCCTTCACCTTCGAACCGCTGGCGTTCGGTCTGAAGAAGGGCGACTACGACAGCATCAACTTCATCAACAACTTCCTGCACCAGATCAAGAACGACGGCACCTACGATCGCATCCATGACAAGTGGTTCAAGAGCTCCGAATGGCTCAAGGACATGGAATAACGCTGTAGTGCTTTGGTGCGACGGCTTGATGTGGTGAGACGGCTTAATGTATGAGCGGGCTTGCTGTGGCGAGCGGGCTTGCCCCGCGTTGGGCTGCGAAGCAGCCCCAAAAACCTCAGGCCACGGCCCATCTGAAACAGCGCGGTGATCTTAGTGGGGCTGCTTCGCAGCCCAACGCGGGGCA
>NZ_JBMDIS010000055.1:0-43038 GCF_057808775.1 Pseudomonas sp. FG86
CTTGCGATCACCAGCACCTGAAGCTGGCGTGTCTACCAATTTCACCACCTGGGCAGCATCAACAACGTTGCCGTCGTCGATGGCGCGCACTATACGGAGAGGATTTTTGGCTGTAAACCCCCGCTATCAAAAAAACCTGGAAAATGTCACCAGTGGTCGTGCAAGGTGCTTTCCGAGGGGCGCAAAGGGCTTTTAAACGCTTGTTGATGCCTGAAATTTCCCGTTTCAATACGCGTATGCCAAACTAACCCGCATATAGACAAGGTGAAAACTCTCTAATGGCCGATTGGCAGTCCCTCGATCCCGAGGCCGCTCGTGAAGCGGAAAAATATGAAAACCCTATCCCTAGCCGCGAACTGATCCTGGCGCATCTCGCCGATCGGGGTTCGCCTGCTAGCCGTGAGCAGTTGGTCGAAGAATTCGGTCTGACCACCGAAGACCAGCTCGAAGCCCTGCGCCGCCGTTTGCGTGCCATGGAGCGCGATGCTCAACTGATCTACACCCGTCGCGGCACCTACGCGCCTGTGGATAAGCTCGACCTGATCCTCGGCCGCATCGCTGGTCATCGTGACGGCTTCGGCTTCCTGATCCCGGATGACGGCAGCGACGACCTGTTTATGAGCCCGGCGCAAATGCGCCTGGTGTTCGATGGCGACCGTGCCTTGGCGCGTGTTTCCGGCCTGGACCGTCGCGGTCGCCGTGAAGGGGTGATCGTCGAAGTGGTGTCCCGTGCCCACGAGTCCATCGTCGGCCGCTACTTCGAAGAGGGCGGTATCGGCTTCGTTGTGCCGGATAACCCGAAGGTCCAGCAGGAAGTGCTGATTACCCCGGGCCGCAATGGCGCCGCCAAGGTCGGTCAGTTCGTCGAGGTGAAAATCACCCACTGGCCCACTGCGCGCTTCCAGCCGCAAGGCGATATCGTTGAAGTGGTCGGCAACTACATGGCGCCGGGCATGGAAATCGACGTTGCGCTGCGCACCTACGATATTCCTCACGTCTGGCCTGAAGCTGTGCTCAAGGAAGCCGCCAAGCTCAAGCCGGAAGTCGAAGAGAAAGACAAAGAAAAACGCATCGACCTGCGCCATCTACCGTTCGTCACCATCGATGGTGAAGACGCCCGCGACTTCGACGATGCGGTCTATTGCGAAGCCCGGCCTGGAAAACTGCGCCTGTTCTCCGGCGGCTGGAAGTTGTTCGTCGCGATTGCCGACGTGTCCAGCTATGTGAAGATCGGTTCGGCCCTGGATAACGAAGCCCAGGTACGCGGCAACTCCGTGTACTTCCCTGAGCGCGTGATCCCGATGCTGCCTGAGCAGCTGTCCAACGGCCTGTGCTCCCTGAACCCTCTAGTCGACCGTTTGGCCATGGTGTGCGAGATGACTATCTCGAAAACCGGCGAAATGACCGACTATCAGTTCTACGAGGCGGTGATCCACTCCCAGGCCCGCCTGACCTACAACAAGGTCAGCACCATCCTGGAACAGCCGAAAACCAGCGAGGCCAAGGCCTTGCGTGGTGAGTACGGCCATGTCGTGCCGCATCTCAAGCAGCTCTATGCACTTTACAAGGTGCTGCTGGGGGCCCGTCATGTGCGTGGCGCGATCGATTTTGAAACGCAGGAAACCCGAATTGTCTTCGGTTCCGAGCGCAAGATCGCCGCAATCACCCCGACTACCCGTAACGATGCGCACAAGCTGATCGAGGAATGCATGCTGGCGGCCAACGTGGCCACGGCTGAATTCCTGAAGAAGCACGAGATCCCTGCGCTGTACCGCGTGCACGACGGCCCGCCGCCGGAGCGTCTGGAAAAACTGCGCGCTTTCCTCGGCGAGCTGGGCCTGTCCCTGCATAAAGGCAAGGACGGCCCGACGCCGAAGGACTACCAGGCGCTGCTGGCCAGCATCAAGGACCGTCCCGATTACCATGTGATCCAGACCGTGATGCTGCGCTCCCTGAGCCAGGCGGTGTACAGCGCCGACAACCAGGGTCACTTCGGCCTGAATTACGAGGCGTACACCCACTTCACCTCGCCGATTCGCCGTTATCCGGACTTGCTCACGCACCGTGCAATCCGCAGCGTGATCCATTCCAAGCAGAACACCCCGCACGTCAAGCGTGCCGGTGCCATGACCATTCCGAAGGCACGGATCTATCCGTACGACGAAGCGGCCCTGGAACAGTTGGGCGAGCAGTGCTCCATGAGCGAACGCCGCGCCGACGAAGCCACGCGCGACGTGGTGAACTGGCTCAAGTGCGAGTTCATGAAGGATCGCGTGGGCGAGTCGTTCCCAGGTGTGATCACGGCCGTGACCGGCTTTGGTCTGTTTGTCGAACTGACCGACATCTATGTCGAAGGCCTGGTGCACGTCACCGCCTTGCCGGGTGACTACTACCACTTCGATCCTGTGCATCACCGCCTGGCGGGTGAGCGTACCGGTCGCAGCTTCCGTTTGGGCGATACCGTGGAAGTGCAGGTCATGCGCGTCGATCTCGACGAGCGCAAGATCGACTTTGGCATGCCTGACAAGCCCGCCGAATCGCCAACTGGCCGTAAAAAGCGTGGCAACGAGACGACTGCGCCTGCCAGCAAAGGCAAAGGCGCTCCCGCGAAAGCGGCAGTTGCAGAGCCCGCTCCAGCCAAGGCCGGGCGCCGTCCTGCAGCCAAGGACAAAGTGCCCGAGGCTTACCGCCCAAGCGATGCTGCGGCGAAAAACGCTGAACTGCGCAAAAGCCGTGAATTGAAGCAGCAGTTGCTCAATGAAGCCAAAAGCGGTGGTAAAGCGGCGTCTGGGGGAAAGTCCCAAGGGGCGGAAAAACCGTCGAGCAAACCCAGTAAACACCGTAAAGGCCCGCCTAAAGCGGGTTCGGCCCCCTCGAAAAGCGGCGGGTCGCGCAAACCTAAGGCCAAGCCATGAGTCTGGAAAAAATCTACGGCGTGCACGCCGTAGAAGCACTGCTGCGTCACCATCCCAAGCGCGTCAAGCAGGTTTGGCTGGCGGAAGGTCGCAGCGAGCCGCGCGTACAGGCGCTGGTCGAGTTGGCCAACCAGAATAAAGTTGCCATCGGCCAGGCCGAGCGTCGTGAGATGGACGTGTGGGTCGAAGGCGTTCACCAGGGCGTGGTTGCGGATGTAAGTCCAAGCCAGGTCTGGGGCGAGGCGATGCTCGACGAGCTGCTCGACCGTACTGAAGGCGCTCCGTTGTTGCTGGTGCTGGACGGCGTAACCGATCCGCACAACCTCGGTGCCTGCCTGCGTTCAGCGGATGCGGCCGGTGCGCTGGCGGTGATCGTGCCCAAGGACAAGTCGGCAACCTTGACCCCGGTCGTGCGTAAAGTCGCCTGCGGCGCAGCGGAAGTGATTCCGCTGGTGGCCGTGACCAACCTTGCGCGAACCCTGGAGAAGCTCCAGCAGCGCGGCCTTTGGGTCGTGGGCACGGCAGGGGAGGCCGAGGTCAGTATCTATGACCAAGACCTCACCGGCCCAACCATCCTGATCATGGGCGCCGAAGGCAAAGGCATGCGCCGCCTGACCCGTGAGCATTGTGACTACCTGGTGCACCTGCCGATGGCTGGTAGTGTCAGCAGTCTCAATGTGTCGGTGGCGACGGGCGTATGCCTGTTCGAGGCTCAGCGCCAGCGCGGTGCCAAGGTCAAGGCCAAGAAGTAATTCTGAGCCTGGCATAGATGCAAAATGTGGGAGGGGCTTGCCCCCAATAGCGGTAGATCAGTTACAGATGATGTGGCTGGCCCACCGCAATCGGGGGCAAGCCCTCTCCCACATTTGCTGTGTGGTGTTTGGAAGGTTGTTCAAATAATCACCAATTGCCTTGCGCCCATTCTCCCCCTTCTCTACAATTGCGCCCCTTGCCTTCCTGGCAGGCACCGATGTGCCTCCCTGCGGCAAGATCCATAAGTGTCATTCACTCCTTGTCTGACCGTTTTTGAGCGGCAGGCTACAACCCGTAAGGAGCATTCATGCGTCATTACGAAATCATCTTTTTGGTCCACCCGGATCAAAGCGAGCAAGTCGGCGGCATGGTTGAGCGTTACACCAAGCTGATCGAAGAAGACGGCGGCAAAATCCACCGTCTGGAAGATTGGGGTCGTCGTCAACTGGCCTACGCAATCAACAATGTTCACAAGGCTCACTACGTGATGCTGAACGTTGAGTGCACTGGCAAGGCCCTGGCCGAGCTGGAAGACAACTTCCGCTACAACGATGCAGTGATCCGTAACCTGGTCATCCGTCGCGAAGAAGCCGTTACCGGCCAATCCGAGATGCTCAAGGCTGAAGAAAACCGCAGTGAGCGCCGTGAGCGTCGCGACCGTCCTGAAGAAGGCGCTGATGATAGCGCTGATGACAGTGACAACAGCGATAACGCTGACGAGTAATCCACGGACCTTTTAAGGAGCCTATCAAATGGCACGTTTCTTCCGTCGTCGTAAATTCTGCCGTTTCACCGCTGAAGACGTGAAAGAGATCGATTACAAAGATCTCAACACTCTGAAAGCCTACGTATCCGAGACCGGCAAAATCGTTCCAAGCCGTATCACCGGTACCAAAGCACGTTATCAGCGTCAGCTGGCCACCGCTATCAAGCGCGCCCGCTTCCTGGCCCTGCTGGCCTACACCGACAGCCACGGCCGCTGAGACCGGGCAGTCGACAAGTAGTAAGGGATTGAATGCATGCGCGCCTTAGCTGAGTTCATCATGCGCGGTCGTGTGCAGGCCACTCTGGTAGTGGCTGGATGTGCAGCATTGCCGTTGTTGTATTGGTTGGGTGCTGCCGCGGGATGCCTTGTGCTCCTGCGGCGCGGTTTGCAGGACGCCGTGGGTGTCCTGGCCCTGGGATTGCTGGCCGCCTTGATCTGGTGGCTGCAATTGGGCGAACCCAAGGTGCTTATGGTGCTGTTGGGGTCGTCGAGCCTTGCGTTGGTTTTACGCGCAAGTGAGTCCTGGGTCCGCACGCTGCTGGTCAGCGTGGCATTGGGGTTGGTGTTTTCAGTGTTGCTCGGCGCGGCTTTCCACCCGCAAATCGAGGCGCTGGCGCAAGAGATCGTCAAGGTCCTGCCGCTGGCTCTCGGGGATCTCTACCAGCAATTATCGGTAGATGAGCGAGCGCGCCTTGCGGCGCTGATAGCACCGGCCCTGATCGGCCTGATGGCGGTAGTGTTGCAGATTGTCAGTGTGCTGAGCCTGATGCTTGGGCGTTACTGGCAGGCGTTGTTGTACAACCCGGGTGGTTTTGGTCGCGAATTTCGCAGTATCAGGATTCCCGCGGGCCCGGCGATGTTGTTGCTGGCAGGCATGGTGGTGGGGCCGAACTTCGGTCCACAAGCTGCCTTGTTATTGCTGTTTTGCAGCGTACCGCTGGTGTTTTCCGGGCTGGCCCTGATTCATGGGCTGGTGGCGCAGAAGCGCCTGGCCAGGTTCTGGCTGGTGGGGTTGTACGTCACGCTGATGCTGTTCATGCAACTGATCTATCCGTTACTCGTGGTTTTGGCCATTGTCGACGGCCTGATTGATTTTCGCGGTCGTCTGGCGCCGAAAGACGCCGATAACGCGAACGGTGAAGGTTAAAAGTTAGAGGATTTTCACATGCAACTGATCCTTCTGGAAAAAGTCGCCAACCTGGGCAACCTGGGCGACAAAGTGAACGTTAAGGCCGGCTACGGTCGTAACTACCTGCTGCCATACGGCAAAGCCACCGCTGCAACCGCTGCCAACCTGGCTGCGTTTGAAGAGCGTCGTGCTGAGCTGGAAAAAGCAGCAGCAGACAAAAAAGCTTCGGCCGAAACTCGCGCTGCCCAACTGGCTGAGCTGGAAGTGACTATCACTGCCACCGCCGGTGACGAAGGCAAGCTGTTCGGTTCGATCGGCACCCACGACATCGCTGATGCACTGACCGCCTCCGGCGTTGAAGTTGCGAAAAGCGAAGTTCGTCTGCCGAACGGCACTATCCGTAACGTAGGTGAATTCGACGTAGCCGTGCACCTGCACGCCGAAGTTGAAGCCACCGTACGCGTTGTCGTGGTAGCAGCTTAAGCAGTACCTAACTGACTGGCACCTCGCGTGTCAGCCAGTTAACATCGGGCACGATCCTGTTTACAGGTCGTGCCTTTTGTTTTTCTACACACCCCTAATTCCAAGTGGCCATGAACGATATTTCAGCTCCTGAGCAATACGATCTGCAAACCGCTGCCCTGAAGGTGCCGCCGCATTCCATCGAGGCCGAACAGGCCGTGCTCGGTGGCTTGATGCTGGATAACAACGCCTGGGAGCGCGTGCTGGATCAAGTCTCGGACGGTGATTTCTATCGTCATGACCACCGCCTGATCTTCCGCGCCATTGCCAAGCTGGCCGACCAGAACTCGCCGATCGACGTGGTGACCCTGGCCGAGCAACTGGACAAGGAAGGCCAGACCTCCCAGGTCGGCGGTCTCGGTTACCTCGGTGAGCTGGCGAAAAACACGCCATCCGTCGCCAACATCAAGGCCTATGCCCAGATCGTCCGTGAGCGCGCCACCCTGCGCCAGTTGATCGGCATCAGTACTGAAATCGCCGACAGCGCCTTCAACCCGGAAGGCCGCACCGCCGCCGAGATCCTCGACGAAGCCGAACGACAGATCTTCCAGATCGCCGAAGCCCGCCCTAAAACCGGCGGGCCGGTCAGCGTCAACGACCTGCTGACCAAAGCGATCGATCGTATCGATACGCTGTTCAACACCGACAACTCCATCACGGGTATTTCCACCGGCTACACCGACCTCGATGAGAAGACCAGCGGTCTGCAACCGGCCGACTTGATCATCGTCGCCGGGCGTCCATCCATGGGTAAGACCACCTTTGCGATGAACCTGGTGGAAAACGCTGTGTTGCGCAGTGACAAGACGGTGCTGGTGTATTCCCTGGAGATGCCAGGCGAATCGCTGATCATGCGGATGCTCTCGTCCTTGGGCCGTATTGACCAGACCAAGGTGCGTGCCGGTCGCCTGGAAGATGACGATTGGCCAAGGTTGACCTCCGCGGTCAACCTGCTCAACGATCGCAAGCTGTTCATCGATGACACCGCGGGTATCAGCCCGTCCGAGATGCGTGCACGGACCCGTCGCCTGGTGCGTGAACATGGCGATATCGCCCTGATCATGATCGACTACCTGCAACTGATGCAGATCCCGGGCTCGAGCGGTGACAACCGGACCAACGAGATTTCCGAAATCTCCCGGTCCTTGAAAGCCCTGGCCAAGGAATTCAACTGCCCGGTGGTGGCGTTGTCCCAGCTCAACCGTTCCTTGGAACAACGTCCCAACAAGCGCCCGGTAAACTCCGACTTGCGGGAATCCGGAGCGATCGAGCAGGATGCTGACGTGATCATGTTCGTATACCGCGACGAGGTGTATCACCCCGAGACCGAGCACAAGGGGATTGCCGAGATCATTATCGGCAAGCAGCGGAACGGGCCGATTGGCTTTATCCGCCTGGCATTCATCGGTAAGTACACCCGTTTCGAGAACCTTGCGCCGGGTAGCTACAACTTCGACGACGACGAATAACCCTCGTGTTCAATTCCGACCATTACCGTCGGAATTGGTCAAAATTTGTGCTATATTCCGCGCCCGCGATTTTTCATCTCAACACCGGTCACCGTCATGCAAACAGCCAAGCCGTTATTTGACTATCCCAAGTACTGGGCCGAATGTTTCGGTCCTGCGCCATTCCTGCCGATGAGCAGGGAGGAGATGGATCAGCTTGGCTGGGATTCGTGTGACATCATCATCGTCACCGGTGATGCGTACGTGGACCACCCGTCGTTTGGCATGGCCATCATCGGCCGGCTGCTGGAGTCCCAGGGCTTCCGCGTCGGGATCATCGCGCAGCCGAACTGGCAGTCCAAAGACGACTTCATGAAGCTCGGCGAGCCGAACCTGTTCTTCGGCGTCGCGGCCGGCAACATGGACTCGATGATCAACCGCTACACCGCCGACAAGAAAATCCGCTCCGACGACGCCTACACCCCTGGCGGCATGGCCGGCAAACGCCCGGATCGCGCCAGCCTGGTGTACAGCCAGCGTTGCAAGGAAGCCTACAAGAACGTACCGATCGTACTTGGCGGCATCGAAGCCTCCCTGCGCCGCATTGCCCACTACGACTACTGGCAGGACCGGGTGCGCAACTCGATCCTGATCGACGCCACCGCCGACATCCTGCTGTACGGCAACGCCGAGCGGGCCATCGTCGAGGTTGCCCAGCGCCTGTCGTGGGGCCACAAGATCGAAGACATCACCGACGTGCGCGGCACCGCGTTCATCCGTCGCGACACGCCAGCCGGCTGGTACGAAGTGGACTCCACCCGTATCGACCGTCCGGGCAAGGTCGACAAGATCATCAACCCGTACGTGAATACCCAGGACACCCGGGCCTGCGCCATCGAGCAGGAAAAGGGGCCCGTTGATGATCCGCAGGAAGCCAAGGTCGTGCAGATCCTGGCCAGCCCGCGCATGACCCGCGACAAGACCGTGATCCGCCTGCCATCGGTGGAAAAGGTCCGTGGCGACGCCGTGCTCTATGCCCACGCCAACCGCGTGCTGCACCTGGAAACCAACCCAGGCAACGCCCGCGCCCTGGTGCAGAAGCACGGTGAAGTGGACGTGTGGTTCAACCCGCCGCCCATCCCGATGACCACCGAAGAAATGGACTACGTGTTTGGCATGCCATACGCGCGTGTCCCGCACCCGGCGTATGGCAAGGAAAAAATCCCGGCCTACGACATGATCCGTTTCTCGGTGAACATCATGCGTGGCTGCTTCGGCGGCTGCACCTTCTGCTCGATCACCGAGCACGAAGGCCGGATCATCCAGAACCGTTCCGAAGAGTCGATTATTCGCGAGATCGAAGAGATCCGTGACAAGGTCCCAGGTTTCACCGGGGTGATCTCCGACCTCGGCGGCCCGACCGCCAATATGTACCGCATTGCCTGCAAGAGCCCGGAAATCGAATCCGCGTGCCGCAAGCCGTCGTGCGTGTTCCCCGGCATCTGCCCGAACCTGAACACCGACCACTCGTCGCTGATCCAGCTGTATCGCAGCGCCCGGGCATTGCCGGGTGTGAAGAAGATCCTGATCGCTTCCGGCCTGCGCTATGACCTCGCGGTCGAGTCGCCGGAATACGTCAAAGAGCTGGTCACCCACCATGTCGGTGGCTACCTGAAGATCGCCCCGGAACACACCGAGGAAGGTCCGCTCAACCAGATGATGAAGCCGGGCATTGGCAGCTATGACAAGTTCAAGCGCATGTTCGAGAAGTACACCAAGGAAGCGGGCAAGGAGCAGTACCTGATCCCGTACTTTATCGCGGCCCACCCCGGCACCACCGATGAAGACATGATGAACCTGGCCCTGTGGCTCAAGGGCAACGGCTTCCGCGCCGACCAGGTGCAGGCGTTCTATCCGTCGCCGATGGCCACCGCCACCGCGATGTATCACTCGGGCAAGAACCCGCTGCGCAAGGTCACCTACAAGAGTGACGCGGTGACCATCGTCAAGAGCGAAGAACAGCGCCGCCTGCACAAGGCGTTCCTGCGTTACCACGACCCGAAAGGTTGGCCGATGCTGCGTGAAGCGCTGACCCGCATGGGCCGCGCCGACTTGATCGGGCCGGGCAAGGATCAATTGATCCCCTTGCACCAGCCCGCCACCGACAGCTACCAGAGCGCGCGTCGCAAGAACTCGACGCCGGCCGGCAGCCATAAGGTCGCCAAGGAAACCACCACCCGGATCCTCACCCAACACACCGGCCTGCCACCCCGTGGCAGTGACGGCAGCAACCCGTGGGACAAGCGCGAGCAAGCCAAGGCCGCGGCCATGGCGCGCAACAAGCAGGCGGCCAAGGAGCGCGCTGATGCGGCCAAGGGCAAGGGCGGCAAGCCAGCCCGCAAGCCGGTCGTGCCGCGTTGATCGCCGCGTGAATATGCAAAACGCCAGCCTTGTGCTGGCGTTTTGCTTTCTGGTCGGGGGTGAGCCTGTTTGGTAAGGTGGCGCCCATTGAAGCGCTATCGGGGGCAAGCCCCCTCCCACATTTTGAGTGTATTCACAAATCAAGTGTGGGAGGGGGCTTGCCCCCGATAGCGTCAGTCCAGTCACCACCCCTTCAAGGAAGAACACCCCCATGGGCAACCCCCTGCTCGGCATCGGCATGGACTCCAACCGCTCCCAGTTCATGGCGCGCCAGCGCATCGAAAGCCAGATCAACCTGCAGCGCCTGTTCGCCGCCATCGACGCCGACCCCGGTATCGTCGGCGCGGGGGTGGTGTATGTCGACGCTGACTTCAATGTCATTACCCTGCGCGAATTCAAGCCCATCTGCAGCATCAAGCCCAAGCGCATCATTTTGCGTGAAGCGCAGAAGTACATTGCGCCAACACAGTTTGCTCAACATGTCGTGAGCAATCCTCGAGAATCGCGACTGATTGGCGAAGCCGTGAATACCGGAATCTCCTGCTTGGGGGCGGTCATCAGTTGGGCTGCGATCGCCAGTGGAACAATTCTGGTGCCTTTCAGCGCTGGAGCCAGTTCCGTCATCGTTGTAGTGGGGTATGCGGCTGCCGGCGCAAGTACGCTTCAGTGTTTCAACGGCATTGCCCGAACAGCGCTGGAAGTCGCCAAACCTGAGGTCAAGGATTCGCTCGACAGTGAAGGCTGGTACCAGAATGCGTCCATCGTGCTGGACGCCGTATCGCTGGCAGGCGTGGGCGCTTCGGCCCTGACGACGGTCAAGCTGGTCAGGGCCGCCAAAGCATCGACGGGCAAGAGCCTGCGTGATGTGCTTCGCGGTTTGAATCGCCAGGAAAGAGCCAAGCTGACGAAAGAGCTGCTGAGCATCAACCATCCCAGCTTGACCGCGAAGATGATCAAATTGAGGCAGGCGTCGGGCGAACTCACCAAGCGTTTCACCCCTACGCAGCTCAAGCACAGCACCACTACCCAGATCAAAGACGTCCTGGGCGCAAGCGTTGGGTTTGGCGGGAGTGCCTACTCCGGAAACGTCAACACCATCGCGATTGGACTGTACGAGGAGGTAAGCGAATGAGCGAATTGATGACGCTACGCGAATTTTTCAGACAATACTTTCTGACGTTTATGGGCGGCGTATTTGCTGCGTGTTTTTCTTTGGCGTTGGCTGTGGCGCTGGCGTTCATCACCTATTTTCGTGATGCGCCGATGGCTCAAGTGGGGCTCAAGATCATGTCTGCCGGGGCGCTGCTCATTCTGTTGACGGTCCATAGCAACTTTATGATTTTGCGGGGCCGACCCTCCTGGGTGTGGGTAATGGTCGGTATCTATGTCGCCTGTCTACTGTTTGTAGTTCCGATGGTTCAATTCCAGCCTCACAAAGTCCTTTATGGGTTGGCGCTGTTATTCCCATTGCTTGGATTATTGACACTTAACAGCCAGGTTCAACGAGAGATGCGCACGAAACTCGTGGGAATCCGTCGCATTCGGCAGGCGGTTAAATCAACCGTCAGATCGAGTAGTCGCATGTGAAGGCGCCGCCTTCGATAAACGGTTTCCTCGCGCGCTATTTTCCGGTCTTCATGGGGACGATTTTCATGGCGATCTTCTCCGGCTCAGCCTCGTTTTCCATGGTTGGCGTGACCTATTTGCGCGGTCTTGATCCCGCGCTCAAGGCCAACTATTCAGTAGGCGCGATCCTGGTGCTGTTTCCGTTGCTGGGCTTGCTGTTGCTCAACAGCAAGCGCCACCGCGAAATGCGCCAAAAGCTGCTGGAAATTCGCCGCCTTAAAGAAGCCGTGATCGCCAAGCACAAGGCTCGCTGACTGGGTAGATTCACCACCCCTTCTCACACGGGCGCCACAAATATGTGCAACCCTCGCACCAGGGCGCACACGTTGGCGCCGTTTTGGTGCTGTACTGCACCGGGTCTTACGATAAAGCGCAATGACCGCCGCTCTGGCATAAGTCTTGCGCGCGTTGTGTCCATGCCCTGGCTCGCAGGAGGCCGCCGTGTCGATTCATGTCGCGTTGCACCATGTTACGCATTACCGCTACGACCGCGCGGTCGAACTCGGCCCACAGATCGTGCGTCTGCGCCCGGCTGCCCATAGCCGCACGCGGATTTTGTCCTACGCTCTCAAAGTGCTGCCCGAGCAGCATTTCATCAATTGGCAGCAGGACCCTCAGGGCAATTACCTGGCGCGCCTGGTGTTCCCGGAAAAAACCGATGAACTGCGCATCGAAGTCGACCTGGTCGCCGAGATGGCGGTGTTCAACCCGTTCGACTTTTTCCTTGAGCCCTACGCCGAAAAAATCCCCTTCAGCTACGCCGCCGATGAGCAGCGTGAGCTGGCGCCGTACCTGGAAACCTTGCCGCTGACGCCGAAGTTTGCCGCCTACTTGGCGGGTATCGACCGCACGCCGTTGCCGGCCGTTGATTTCCTGGTGGGCCTCAACCAGCGCCTGGCCGCCGACATCGGCTACCTGATCCGCATGGAACCGGGTGTGCAAACCCCGGAATTCACCCTGGAAAATGCTTCCGGCTCCTGCCGTGATTCGGCCTGGCTGCTGGTGCAACTGTTGCGTAACCTCGGTTTGGCGGCGCGGTTTGTGTCCGGTTATCTGATCCAGCTGACCGCCGACGTCAAAGCCCTCGACGGCCCCTCCGGCACCGAAGTCGACTTCACCGACCTGCACGCTTGGTGCGAAGTGTATTTGCCCGGTGCCGGCTGGATCGGCCTGGATGCCACCTCCGGGTTGTTCGCCGGTGAAGGGCATATCCCATTGGCCTGTAGTCCTGATCCATCGTCTGCTGCGCCGATCAGCGGGCTGGTGGAACCCTGCGAGTGCGAATTCACCCATGAAATGTCGGTGGAGCGCATCTGGGAAGCGCCACGGGTGACCAAGCCCTACACCGAAGAGCAATGGCTGGCGATCCAGGCCCTGGGCCGGCAGATCGATGGCGACCTGCTCAAGGATGATGTGCGCCTGACCATGGGCGGCGAGCCGACCTTCGTTTCCATCGACGATCCTGATGGCGCCGAGTGGAACACCGCGGCTCTCGGGCCGGACAAGCGTCGCTTGTCCGCCGAACTGTTCCAGCGCATGCGCAAGCACTACGCACCCAAGGGGCTGGTGCACTTCGGCCAGGGCAAGTGGTACCCCGGCGAGCAATTGCCGCGCTGGTCGCTGAACTGCTATTGGCGCCGTGACGGCGTGCCTATCTGGCACAACAGCGCGCTGATTGCCGACGAACAACAGGACTACGGCGCCGATGGCGCATTGGCTGGGCGCTTCCTCGCCAGTGTCGCCGAACGCCTCAAGCTGCCGGCACGCTTTGTGTTCCCGGCCTATGAAGACAACTTCTACTACCTGTGGCGCGAAGGTGCGTTGCCGCAAAACGTCACCGCCCAGGACCCGCGCCTGAGCGACGACCTGGAGCGCGAACGCCTGCGCAAGGTGTTCAGCCAGGGCCTGGATAAAGTCATCGGCCAAGTGCTGCCGCTGGCGCGCACGGCGGCCAATGACCGCTGGCAGAGCGGGCGCTGGTACCTGCGCGATAACCATTGCCGCCTGGTACCGGGGGATTCGCCGTTGGGCTATCGCCTGCCGTTGGCCTCGCAGCCGTGGGTGACGGCGGCGGAGTATCCGTTCGTGCACCCGACTGACCCGAACCAGGATCAGCCGGAGTTGCCGACCAGCGCCCAACTGCAAAGCCATGGCGAACCGGCGCCGAGCGACGAGCGCGTGCCGAAGATCGATGAGTCTGCCGACTGGCTGACCCGCACCGCTCTGTGCGCCGAAGCGCGGGAAGGGCGCCTGTACCTGTTCATGCCGCCATTGGAGCGGGTCGAGGACTACCTGGAGTTGGTCGCCGCCATTGAAGCCACCGCCGAAGAGCTGCATTGCCCGGTGTTGCTGGAAGGCTACGAGCCACCGTTCGATATGCGCCTGAGCAACTTCCGCGTCACGCCGGACCCGGGTGTGATTGAGGTCAACGTGCAGCCGTCCGCCACTTGGGACGAATTGGTGGAACGTACCGAATTCCTCTACGAGGAGGCGCGGCAAACCCGCCTGACCACCGAGAAGTTCATGATCGACGGCCGCCACACCGGCACCGGCGGTGGCAACCATTTTGTACTGGGCGGCGCGACGCCCAAGGATTCGCCGTTCCTGCGCCGGCCCGACCTGCTACGCAGCCTGATCAGCTACTGGCATAACCACCCCTCGCTGTCGTACCTGTTTTCCGGCCTGTTTATCGGTCCGACTTCCCAGGCACCGCGGGTGGATGAAGCGCGCAACGATGCGCTGTATGAGCTGGAAATCGCCTTCGCCCAAATGCCCCAGCCCGGTGAAGAATGCCCGCCGTGGTTGGTGGACCGCCTGCTGCGCAACCTGTTGATCGACGTGACGGGCAACACCCACCGCGCCGAATTCTGTATCGACAAGCTCTACTCGCCGGACGGTGCCACTGGCCGCCTGGGCCTGCTGGAATTGCGCGCCTTTGAAATGCCGCCCCACGCACGCATGAGCCTGACCCAGCAATTGCTGCTGCGGGCCTTGGTGGCGCGTTTCTGGCGTGAACCCTATGCGCCGCCGAAACTGGCGCGCTGGGGCACTGAGTTGCATGACCGTTTCCTGTTGCCGCACTTTATCGAGCAGGATTTTGCCGACGTAATCGTCGAGTTGAACGCCGCCGGTTACCCGTTGCGGGCCGAATGGTTCGCCGCGCACCTGGAGTTCCGCTTCCCCAAGGTCGGCGATTACGCCG
This sequence comes from Pseudomonas sp. FG86, assembly GCF_057808775.1. Taxonomy (NCBI): domain Bacteria; kingdom Pseudomonadati; phylum Pseudomonadota; class Gammaproteobacteria; order Pseudomonadales; family Pseudomonadaceae; genus Pseudomonas; species Pseudomonas sp. FG86. The sequence continues at coordinate 14,783 of NZ_JBMDIS010000055.1, forward strand.
TCAGCGGGATCGAACTGGAACTGCGCCAGGCCTTGGAACCCTGGCATGTGCTGGGCGAAGAGGGCGCGGCGGGCGGCACGGTGCGTTATGTGGACTCGTCCCTTGAGCGCCTGCAGGTCAAACTGACCGGGCTGGCGCCGCAACGCTACCTGCTGACCTGCAATGGCATTCCGGTGCCGTTGCAAGCCACCGGACGGGTGGGTGAGTTTGTCGCCGGCGTGCGTTACCGCGCCTGGCAACCGGCCAACTGCCTGCAACCGACCATCCCGGTGCATGCGCCGTTGGTGTTCGACCTGCTCGATACCTGGATGCAGCGCTCGCTGGGCGGCTGCCAGTACCATGTCGCGCATCCGGGCGGGCGTAACTACGACAGCTTGCCGGTGAATGCCAATGAGGCGGAGAGCCGGCGCATGGCGCGGTTCTTCCGTCTCGGCCATACACCAGGAAAGCTCCCCGTGCCGAGTGTTGTGATCAATGACGAATTCCCGATGACCTTGGATCTGCGGCGTCACCCCAATAATAATGACTGAATGCGACCCAAATATGAGGGGACCTTGCTCCCGATTGTGGTGAGTCAGCCGATACCTAGGTTGACTGACCCGCCGCGATCGGGAGCAAGCTCCCTCCCACAGGGATTTGCAGTGTTTGTTAGGTTAATCTGAGCCCCCTTGCCTCTGCCGAGCGTTCCATGCCCGATTTGCTCGACCAATACCCGCTGACCGCGGGCACTTATCACGAACTCCTGGATGACAGCGGCGCGGTGCGTGCCCATTGGCAGCGCCTGCTTGATCACCTGCAACGCAGTACGCCCGCGCAGTTGGCCCAGCGCCAGGCGCTGCTGACCCGGCAGATCCAGGAAAACGGCGTGACCTACAACGTCTACGCCGACCCCAAGGGCGCCGATCGCCCGTGGGAGCTGGACCTGCTGCCCCATGTACTGGCGGCTGATGAATGGCAGCACTTGTCGGCCGGTATCGCCCAGCGTGCACGCCTTCTCAATGCGGTGCTGGCCGATCTGTATGGCCCGCAACGCCTGATCAAGGAAGGCCTGCTGCCGGCCGAGCTGGTGTTCGGGCATAACAACTTCCTGTGGCCGTGCCAGGGCATCCAGCCGCCCGACGGTGCGTTCCTGCACCTATATGCCGTGGACTTGGCGCGAACCCCGGATGGCCGCTGGTGGGTCACCGCCGACCGTACGCAAGCACCATCGGGTGCCGGTTATGCGCTGGAAAACCGCACCATTGTGTCCCGCGCTTTCCCGGATCTGTACCGCGACTTGCAGGTGCAGCACCTTACGGGCTTCTTCCGTACGCTCCAGGAAACCCTGGCGCGCCAGGCGCCGAGTGACAGCCAGCCGCCGTTGATCGTGCTGCTCACCCCAGGCCGGTTCAACGAAAGCTATTTTGAACACTTGTACCTGGCGCGCCAGCTGGGCTATCCATTGGTGGAAGGCGGCGACCTCACGGTGCGCGACAGCACGGTGTTCCTCAAAACCCTCAGCGGCCTGCGCCGGGTACACGCGATCATGCGTCGTCTCGATGACGATTTCTGCGACCCGCTGGAGCTGCGCACCGACTCTGCCCTTGGTGTGCCCGGCCTGCTCGACGCCGTGCGTCAGGGCAATGTACTGGTGGCCAATGCCTTGGGCAGTGGTGTGCTGGAGTCGCCGGGTCTGCTTGGCTTCCTGCCGAAGATCAATGAATTTTTGTTCGGTGAAGAACTGATCCTGCCGTCCATCGCCACGTGGTGGTGCGGGGAGGCGCCCGTGCTGGCCGAAGCCTTGGAGAAGCTGCCCGAGCTGCTGATCAAGCCGGCGTTTCCATCGCAGAGTTTTGCCCCGGTCTTCGGTCGCGACCTGGACGACGAACAACGCCAGGCCCTGGCCGAACGCATGCGCGCGAGGCCTTATGCGTATGTCGCCCAGGAGCTCGCGCAACTGTCCCAGGCGCCGGTATGGCACACCGTGGATGACCACCTGCAACACCGCGCCATCGGCATGCGTGTGTATGCCGTCGCCAGCGAAGACGGCTACCGCGTGCTGCCGGGTGGCCTGACCCGCGTGGCTGCCGAGGCCGATGCCGAAGTGGTCTCGATGCAGCGCGGTGGCGCGAGCAAGGACACCTGGGTGCTCGGTGAGCGCGCTGCTGGTGGCGAACATTGGCGCGCCCAACGCGCCATTGGTGCCCATGACCTGGTTCGCCGCGATCCGTACCTGCCCTCGCGTGTGGTGGAAAACCTGTTCTGGTTCGGCCGCTATTGCGAGCGCTGCGATGACAGCGCGCGCTGGTTGCGTATCGTGTTGGCGCGCTATGTCGACGGCGACGATCCGCTGGCACTGCGGGCGGCGGTTGAGTTGGGTGAGAACCTGCACCTGCTGCCGGAGGAGGGCGAACTGCCCGAGCGTTTGCAGGCGGCCTTGCTCGGCGATGATTGGCCATCGAGCCTGCGCGCCAACCTGCAACGCTTGCAGTGGGCGGCGTCCCAGGTGCGCGGCAAGTTGTCCCGGGAAAACTGGCAGGCGCTGGTGGAGTTGCAGCGCGAAGCCCTGGAGCTGGAAAGCGAAAGCCCTGACTTTGGTGAGTTGCTGGATTTCCTCAACCGCCTGGTGATGTCCCTGGCGGCGCTGTCCGGGTTTGCCCTGGACGACATGACCCGCGACGAAGGTTGGCGTTTCTTGATGATGGGCCGGCGCATCGAGCGCCTGCAATTTCTCAGCAGCAGCCTGGCCGCGTTCCTGCGTGGCGTGGCGGTGTTCGATCAGGCGGGGCTGGAATGGTTGCTGGAACTGGGCAACAGCAGCATCACCTATCGCTCGCGCTACCTGGCGGTGCCGCAGCTGATCCCGGTGCTGGACTTGTTGCTGCTGGACGAGCAGAACCCCCATGCGGTGCTGTTCCAACTGAAACTGGTCAGCCGCACCTTGCGTCGCCTCAACGACGACTTCGGCGTACCCCGGGAAACCGGTCTGGCACCCTTGGTGGAGCGCCTCGCGCGGTTCGACCTGAGCTGCCTGGAGAACCCGCTGTTTGGCGAGCCCAGCGTGCGTGCCGCGCTGGATGGCCTGGCCGACCTGCTGCAAGCGGTGGCCGATGAGAGTGGGCAAGTGTCGGATCGCATGGCCTTGCGCCATTTTGCCCATGTAGATGATGTCAGCCAGCAAACGGTGTCGGTGTGATGAGTGCGCGCTATCAGATTTTCCACGATACCCATTACCACTACGACAGCCCGGTGTCCCTGGCCCAGCAGCTGGCGCACCTGTGGCCCCGGCCCTGCGCCTGGCAGCGTTGCAGCGCGCAGCAGTTGGACATCAGCCCGGAGCCGACGTCGCGGCGCGATGAGTTGGACGTGTTCGGCAACCCGATCACCCGCCTGGCCTTCGAGCGCCCCCACGATGAATTGCTGGTGAACGCCTCGCTGACCGTCGAAGTGCTGGCGCGGCCGGTGCTGGATTTCCAGGCGTCGCCGGCCTGGGACCAGACCCGCGACAGCTTGACCTACAGCAGCCAGCCGCTGTCCGGGGAGTTGATTGAAGCCTGCCGCTATCGCTTCGAATCGCCCTACGTGCATTTGAAAAAAACCTTCGTCGAGTTTTCCGAAAGCTGCTTTCCGCCGAGCCAGCCATTGCTACTGGGCGTGCAGGCGCTGATGGAAAAGATCTTCGATGAATTCACTTTCGATGCCGAAGCGACCCAGGTCGCCACGCCGCTGGTGGAAGTGCTGGAGCGCCGACGCGGCGTGTGCCAGGACTTCGCCCACCTGATGCTCGCCTGCCTGCGCTCACGGGGCCTGGCGGCGCGCTACATCAGCGGCTACCTGCTGACCCAGCCGCCACCCGGTCAGCCACGGCTGATCGGCGCCGATGCGTCCCACGCGTGGGTTTCGGTGTATTGCCCGGTTTCGGGCTGGGTGGATTTCGACCCGACCAACAATGTGCAGCCGGCACTGGAGCACATCACCCTGGCCTGGGGCCGGGATTTCTCCGATGTGTCGCCGTTGCGGGGGGTGATTCTGGGGGGAGGGAGCCATGACCCGGAAGTGCGGGTGACGGTGATGCCGCTGGAGTGATGGGCTGGCAGCAGTCGGGCCGCTTGCCGATACAGGCGTGTCTGGCAAGCGGGCCTGCTGTGGTATTAGCGGGCTTGTTGTAGCGTGTTGTGGCGAGCGGGCTTGCCCCGCGTTGGGCTGCGAAGCAGCCCCAATCAATCGGAATGCGGAGTATCAGGCACTCCTCTGCGGCTGGTTCTGGGGCTGCTGCGCAGCCCAACGCGGGGCAAGCCCGCTCGCCACAACAAGCCCGCACAGCAACGGAAATTATTCAGCCGGGTCTTTCGGCGTTTCAGTCTCGTCTGCTGCCACTTCGCTTTCCGCGTCCGGATTCAGTGCGCCCGCTTCTTCATCGACAGCGGCTTTCTTACGTTGCAGCTTTTCCTCTTTCTTCTGTTCCTTGGCCAAGTCTCTCTGACGTTTGGCGAAGGAGTAATTAGGTTTGGCCATGGGCGATCCTCTAGGGTCGAAGGTGAGGGTGGGCGGCGCGCAGCTGCCTTGGGTCGCTATGGTAGCAGCTTAGCGGCGCGCTTGGCCCTCACTTACCGCAGGCGTACGCGGCCAACAGGCCATTGAACAGTTGATTGAGATGCATGGCTGGCGCTCCATAAGGGGGATGGGGCGATCATAGGGCGCGTGTGACACTTTGGCTGGTTGATTGTGTCGATAGGTCTGATAGCCTAAAGTTGTATACAATTTGTTGATTCAGGTCATAAGCCTTTATGCCTGGTTCAGGCACCCTTGTCGCACTACGCGTTTTTTAAACCCTGCCTTGGAGATCCACATGTTTGCCAAACTCGTTGCTGTTTCCCTGCTGACTCTGGCCAGTGGCCAGTTGCTTGCTGCAGAGTGCAAGGTCACCGTCGACTCCACCGATCAGATGTCCTACAACACCAAGGAAATCACGATCGACAAGAGCTGCAAGACGTTCACCGTAGAGTTGACTCACTCCGGCAGCTTGCCGAAAAACGTCATGGGCCATAACTGGGTGCTGACCAGCGCCGCCGACACGCAGCCGGTCGCGGCCGATGGCATGGCCGCCGGCCTCGACAAAAACTACCTGAAAGAAGGCGACGAGCGTGTCATCGCCCACACCAAAGTCATTGGTGCTGGCGAGACAGATTCGGTGAGTTTCGATGTGTCCAAGCTGAAAGCGGGTACTGACTATGCGTTCTTCTGCTCGTTCCCAGGCCACATCTCGATGATGAAAGGCGCTGTGGTCGTCAAGTAAGATCGCGTTATCGTTCATCGGGGGCAAGCCCCCTCCCACATTAGACCTCACTCTCATGCTGGAACTCGGTCAAGTGTGGGAGGGGGCTTGCCCCCGATGGCTGCCTGACCCTCAATACAACGCTCTCTGGCTCACCTCACGGCGCAAACGGCATCACCCGCTTGTGCTCAGTCTTGCGGTACGTATCGCAGATAATCCTGAACGCCTCTTCCCGCACCGGCTCCCCGTGCAGGAACGCATCGATCTCGGCGTAAGTCACGCCATGTGACGCTTCGTCTGGCTTGCCTGGCGACAGGTCTTCCAGGTCCGCCGTCGGCACCTTCTCCACCAACGACTCCGGCGCCCCAAAGTGCCGTGCGATCGCGCGTACCTGGTTTTTCACCAGCCCGCTCAACGGTGCCAGGTCGCAGGCGCCATCGCCGAACTTGGTGAAAAAGCCCATCACCGCTTCCGCCGCATGGTCGGTGCCGATCACCAGGCCACCGGCCGCGCCGGCGATGGTGTACTGCGCCACCATGCGCATGCGCGCCTTGGTGTTGCCGAGCACGAAATCGCGGGACACCGCCGCCTTGCCTTCAAACGCCGCCACTTCATTGGCCAGGGATTTCACCGCCGGGCCGATGTTCACGGTGTGGCGTTCGTCCGGTTCGATAAAGTCCACCGCCGCCTGGGCGTCGATTTCATCGAACTGGGTTTCGTAGGGCAGGCGCACGGCGATAAAACGGTAGGCCTCGTCACCCGTGCTGGAACGCAGTTCCTGCATCGCACGCTGGGCCAACAGGCCAGCGGTCAGGGAGTCGACGCCACCGCTGATGCCCAGCACCAATGTCTTGAGCCCGGCATTGCGCAGGCAGTCCTGGATAAAGGCCACGCGTCGGGCGACCTCGGCCTCAAGGGCGGCCTGGTCTTTGAACGGCGCTTGGACCTTGAGCTGCTGTGCAATCTCACGCTGTACGGCTTGCATGATTCACTCCTTGCTGGAAAGGGCAGGTACTTTGAAAACGTGACGCAAATAGGCGACGAAATTCGGGTCGGTGCAGTGGGTCTTGCCCGCTTCATCGGAGATCTTCGCGACGGGCTGGCCATTGCACGCGGTCATTTTAAGCACGATGCTCATCGGTTCCACACCTGGAATATCGCAGGTCAGGTTGGTGCCGATACCGAAGCTGACATTAATGCGCCCCCGCAGCGCGCGGAATATCTCCAGGGCCTTGGGCAGCGACAGGCTGTCGGAAAACACCAGGGTCTTGCTCATCGGCTCGATGCCCAGCTTGTGGTAGTGGGCGATGGCTTTCTCTGCCCATTGCACCGGGTCGCCGGAGTCGTGGCGCAGGCCGTCGAACAGCTTGGCGAAGTACAAGTCGAAATCGCTGAGAAAAGCGTCAGTGGTGATGCAGTCGGTCAGCGCGATACCGAGCAGGCCACGGTATTCGCGGACCCAGCAGTCGAGGGCGGCAATCTGGCTGTCGATCAGGCGCGGGCCGAGTTGCTGGTGGGCCATGATCCATTCGTGGGCCATGGTGCCCAGCGGCTTCATATCGAACTCGCGCGCCAGGTGCACGTTGCTGGTGCCGACAAAACGGCCGGGGAAGTCATGCTTGAGCACGCTGACCACTTCTTCCTGCACGCGGTACGAGAAGCGTCGGCGCGTGCCGAAGTCGGCCACTTGCAGCTCGGACAGTTCGTCGCTGCTGGCGTTGGCGGTCAACCAGTCGAACTTGCGGTACAGCTGCTCGCGGGCCTGTTCGAGGATCACGGTCTGGTAACGGTAGCGGTTGCGCACTTCGCTGACGATGGCCAGCATCGGCACTTCAAACAGGATCACATGCAGCCACGGCCCGCGCAGGCGGATAAACAGCTCGCCGTTCTCGATACCGGTCTGCACATAACGCAGGTTGAAACGAAACAGCCCGAGGAAGCGCAAAAAATCCGGCTTCATAAAGCTGATGCGTTCCAGGAAACCCAGTTGGTCCGGGCTCAGGCTCAGCTCGGCGAGGCGCTCGATCTGGTAGCGGATCTCCGCCAGGTACGGGCGCAGGTCTTCGCTGTTACGGCAACGAAACTCCCATTCAACTTCCACATTGGGGTAGTTGTGCAGCACCGCCTGCATCATGGTCAGCTTGTAGAAGTCGGTGTCGAGCAAGTTCTGCACGATGCGATCGGCAAACACACTCTCGCTCATAACGGGAATCTCCAGACAGGTCGGCGATGGGCGACGACCTTTACGCACAATTAAGGAAGGGGGCTAGTGGCGCATAGACCTGTGGGGTTTTGCCAGTGATTTTTTCGGCCAGGCCACTGGCCTCATCGGGGGCAAGCCCCCTCCCACACTGGGAATGTGTTCCTGATGTGGGAGGGGGCTTGCCCCCGATAGCGCGATTTCAGGCACTAAATAACCTGCTCCATCATCCACTTTACAAACTCGCGCACCTTGGGCACTTCTGCCGAATGCTCGGGGTAGGCCAGGTAATACGCATCCTGGCTTGGCATCGCGTGCTGCCAAGGGATCACCAGCTTGCCCTCGGCCAGTTCCTCCTCCACCAGGAACCGCGGCAGTAGCGCCACGCCGCACCCCACCTGCGCCGCACGAATGCACATATAAAAGGTATCGAAGCGCGGCCCATGGTAGCTGTGCTCGGTGTGGAAGCCCTGGTCGGCAAACCAGTCATGCCAGCCTTGGGGCCGCGAGGCGTTTTGCAGCAGCACCAGGTTGCTCAGTTGCGTGGGGTCGGTGAACGGCTGCGCGGGCAGGCTCTCCGGGGCGCATACCGGGATCAGTTCTTCGCTGAACAGCTTCAGGCTCTCCGTGCCGGGGCGCGCGCCCTGGCCGAAGTAGAACGCCATGTCGGCCTTGCCTTGCAGCAGTTCATCCGGCGCCTGTTCGTTGCACAGGTCCAGGTGAATCTGTGGGTGACGCAGGCGCCAGCCCTTGAGGCGCGGTACCAGCCAGCGCGCGCCAAACGTGTAGGGCGTGGACACGCGTAACACTTCGGTCTCGCCGCCATAGGAGCGCAGGTAATGGGTGGACATCTCCACCTGGGTGAGGATCTTGCGCACTTCCACCAGATACAGGTCGCCCGCCGGGGTCATCTGCAGGCGACGGCGCACCCGGCGAAACAACAGGTGTTGCAGTAATTCTTCCAGCTGCGCGACCTGTTTGCTCACCGCGCTTTGCGTGAGGTTCAACTCCTCGGCGGCGCGAGTGAAGCTCAGGTGGCGGGTGGCGGCTTCGAAGCACTGCAGGGCAGTGATCGAGGGCAAATGTCTTTTGTTCAGCACGGCACGCCTCTTTTTATTCTTTGCATGAATAAACGGAATGATATCTCGCCTAATCGTCGTTTGTTGGCAAGTCTTGGGCCAGCTACAAATAAGGTCCGGATCGCCGTGTGGGCCGCGGCGCAATTTTTTTGTTGGTAGATTGAAGGAGTGACCCATGGTTGCTGCATTGCTTGATCGTCTCGGGGTAAACCCGGCGCTGTACCAGTCGGGTAAACAGCCCGTGCATTCGCCGATTGATGGCAGCCGTATCGGCAGCGTGCACTGGGAAGGTGCCGCCGAGGTGGAGCAACAGGTCAGTCGCGCCGAGCATGCATTCGAGGCCTGGCGCAAAGTGCCAGCGCCACGCCGTGGTGAGCTGGTACGCCAATTCGGCGACGTGTTGCGTGAATACAAGGCCGACCTGGGCGAGCTGGTGTCCTGGGAAGCTGGCAAGATCACCCAGGAAGGCTTGGGTGAAGTGCAGGAAATGATCGATATCTGCGACTTCGCCGTCGGCCTGTCGCGCCAGCTGTACGGTTTGACCATCGCCTCTGAGCGCCCCGGCCACCATATGCGTGAAACCTGGCACCCGTTGGGCGTGGTCGGCGTGATCAGTGCTTTCAACTTCCCGGTGGCCGTATGGGCGTGGAACACCACCCTGGCCCTGGTGTGCGGCAACGCCGTCATCTGGAAGCCTTCGGAAAAGACCCCACTCACTGCCCTGGCCTGCCAGGCGCTGTTCGAGCGCGTACTGAAGAACTTCAAGGATGCCCCGCAGTACCTGAGCCAAGTGGTCATCGGTGGTCGTGACGCCGGTGCCGCGCTGGTGGATGACCCGCGTGTCGCCCTGATCAGCGCCACCGGCAGCACGCGCATGGGCCGCGAAGTCGCGCCGAAAGTCGCCGCGCGTTTCGCCCGCAGCATCCTTGAACTGGGCGGTAACAACGCAATGATCCTCGGCCCGAGCGCCGACCTGGACATGGCCGTGCGCGCGATCCTGTTCAGCGCCGTCGGCACCGCCGGCCAGCGTTGCACCACCCTGCGCCGCCTGATTGCCCACGAGTCGGTCAAGGAAGAAATTGTCACCCGCCTCAAGGCGGCCTATTCCAAGGTGCGCATCGGCCACCCGCTGGAAGGCAACCTGATTGGCCCGCTGATCGACAAGCACGGCTTCGACAATATGCAGGACGCCTTGGAGCAAGCCCTGAGTGAAGGCGGCAAGGTGTTTGGCGGTAAGCGTCAGTTGGAAGACAAGTTCCCGAATGCCTACTACGTGTCGCCAGCGATCGTGGAAATGCCCGAGCAGAGCGACGTGGTGTGCACCGAGACCTTCGCACCGATTCTCTACGTGGTCGGCTACACCGACTTTGCCGAAGCCCTGCGCCTGAACAACGCGGTGCCGCAAGGCTTGTCGTCGTGCATCTTCACCACCGATGTGCGCGAAGCCGAGCAGTTCATGTCGGCAGTGGGCAGTGACTGCGGTATTGCCAACGTCAACATCGGCCCGAGCGGCGCCGAAATCGGCGGCGCGTTTGGCGGTGAGAAAGAGACCGGCGGCGGGCGCGAGTCGGGCTCGGATGCGTGGCGCGGTTACATGCGTCGCCAGACCAACACCGTGAACTACTCGCTGGAGTTGCCATTGGCCCAGGGCATTACCTTCGACTGATTTCTGTAGGAGCGAGCTTGCTCGCGAAGATCGTCAACGATCAGGCGGGCAACCTGAATGAGCGCGATGTCCTTGCGTTTTTCGCGAGCAAGCTCGCTCCTACAGTGATGGTGTTGAACAAGAAAAATTGTTTGTTAGGTCTCATCGGAGTCTGGCAATGGCACTGCGCGAAACATGTTTGTGGGAACACCTCACCCCCGGCCGGCCGGATCGCGCCGCGCTCAAGGGCGAGGTCAAGGTGGATGTGTGCGTGATCGGTGCCGGGATCACCGGTTTGTCCGCGGCCATTCACTTGTTGGAACAGGGTAAAAGCGTCGCCGTGCTGGAAGCCCATCGCACCGGTCATGGCGGTTCGGGGCGCAACGTCGGGTTGGTCAATGCCGGCCTGTGGATTCCCCCGGACGAGATCGAAGCCGGTTTCGGCGAGGCGGTGGGCAGCCAGCTCAATCGCATGCTGGGTGCGGCACCGTCCCTGGTGTTCAGCCTGGTCGACAAATACAACATCGATTGCCAATTACGCCGCGAAGGCACCTTGCACATGGCGCACAACGCCCGTGGCGAAGCGGATCTGCGCAGTCGTGAAGAACAATGGAAGCGCCGTGGCGCGCCGGTCGAGCTGCTCACCGGCCAGGCCTGCGAGCAGGCCACCGGCACCCAAAAAATCGCCGCAGCCTTGCTCGACCGGCGCGCGGGCACCTTGAACCCGATGGCTTACACCAGTGGTTTGGCGAATGCGGCGGTCGGGCTGGGCGGGCAATTGTTCGACCATTCCCCGGTGACCCAGCTGGAACGCCAGGGTTCGCACTGGTCGGTGCAGACGGCCAACGGTGCGGTGCAGGCTGCACAAGTCGTGATCGCCTCCAATGCCTACACCGAAGGCGAATGGACCGAGTTGCGGCGCAATTTCTTCCCCGGTTACTACTATCAGGTGGCTTCCGCCCCATTGACCGACGCCGCGGCCCAGCAAATCCTCCCCGGTGGCCAAGGTTCGTGGGACACACGCCAGGTCTTGAGCAGCATCCGCCGCGATGCCGATGGCCGCCTGTTGCTCGGCAGCCTGGGCAATGGCAGCCAGAAACCGACGTGGTTCCTCAAGGCGTGGGCCGATCGGGTGCAGCAGCATTACTTCCCGTACCTCAAATCGGTGCAATGGGAATACACCTGGACCGGTTGCATCGCGTTCACGCCCGATCACCTGATGCGCCTGTTCGAACCTGCCCCCGGCCTGGTCGCGGTAACGGGCTACAACGGGCGTGGCGTGACCACCGGCAGCGTGGTGGGCAAGGCATTCGCCGACTATTTGTGTCACCAGAATCCCCAGGCCCTGCCGATTCCGTTTACGCCAATGCAACCACTGGCCGCGGTGGGCCTGCGCAGCTGCCTTTATGAGGCCGGATTCTCGCTGTATCACGCAGGGCAATGCTTGAGGATCGTGATCTGATCAGCGAGATACCGCTCAGAAGCCTGCATTTTCTGAGTAGGCTACTAATCTGTATTGGTGCAAGTCGTAGCAGTCGCGCACTGTAAATGTGCAGTTCCGTTACGCAGTCGGTTACAGCTGTAGGAACTGTCGTTTATCGCTTTGGTTGCAGGTGCGACCCGCCAGGGTTGTACTTTTTTGGCTGCAGGGTTGCACCTCTTGATGCTAGAGGGTTGCACGTCCTGGCGAGCGGAGTCGAAACATCTGAAATAACAATGACACCGTGTCTTTTTGAAGAATAAAAACGTAATGGCACGAGGCTTGCTCAGGGCTTTCAGTGAAAGGTTTGAACGCAAGTTGTCGTGCCAAAAATCAAAAATATCGGAGCACCACTCATGTCCCAGACGTTTTACAAGAAAGGTTTTCTGGCCCTCGCCGTTGCAGCGGCACTGGGTGTTTCTACGTTTGTTCAAGCTGATGTGAAGATCGGCGTAGCGGGGCCCATGACCGGCGCCAACGCGTCGTTCGGTGAGCAGTACATGAAAGGTGCCCAGGCGGCAGCCGAGGTGATCAACAAGGCCGGCGGTATCAACGGCGAGAAGGTCGTGCTGGTTGCCGGTGACGATGCGTGTGAGCCGAAGCAGGCTGTGGCCGTGGCCAACCGCCTGGCGGACCAGGACAAAGTGATTGGCGTGGTCGGGCACTTCTGCTCGTCGAACACCATCCCGGCCTCCGAGGTTTACGACGAAGCGGGCATCATCGCGATCACCCCTGGCTCTACCAACCCACAAGTGACCGAACGCGGCCTGGGCGCCATGTTCCGTATGTGCGGCCGTGACGACCAGCAAGGCATCGTCGCCGGCGATTACATCGTCGACGTGCTCAAGGGCAAGAAAGTCGCGGTCATCAACGACAAGGACACCTACGGCAAAGGCCTGGCCGACGCCACCTCCGCCCAGTTGACCAAGCGCGGCGTCAAGCCGGTGCTGGAAGAGGGCCTGACCCGTGGCGAGAAAGACTTCAGCGCCCTGGTCACCAAAATCCGCTCCCTGGGCGCCGACGTCGTGTACTTCGGTGGCCTGCACCCGGAAGCCGGTCCGCTGGTCCGCCAGATTCGTGAAGCGGGCCTCAAAGACGTCAAGTTCATGTCCGATGACGGCGTGGTGACCGATGAACTGGTGGCCACCGCTGGCGGCGCGCAATACGTCGATGGCGTGTACATGACCTTTGGTGCCGACCCGCGCCTGCTGCCAGACAGCAAGGCCGTCGTGGAAGAGTTCCGCAAGGCCGGCTACGAGCCAGAAGGCTACACCCTGTACGCCTACGCCTCGCTGCAGGCCCTGGCCGCCGGTTTCAACGGCGCCAAGTCCAACAAGGGTGAAGACGCCGCCAAATGGCTGAAAGCGCACCCGGTCAAAACCGTGATGGGCGAGAAGACCTGGGACGCGAAGGGCGACTTGAAAGTCTCCGACTACGTGGTTTACCAGTGGGATAAAGACGGCAAATACCACCAGCTGGAAAAGCAGAAGTAAGGCATAGCGCCGACGTCTGAATGTGGGAGGGGGCTTGCCCCCGATGACGGTGTGTCAGCCCCCCGATGTACAGCTGACGCTCCGCAATCGGGGGCAAGCCCCCTCCCACAGGGGGACCGTGTTCTGATCGAGATCTGTCTTTTCCTCCAGAAGGACCGCGCACCCACCGGTGCGCAGGTTCTCACCGCGTGAGATTGCGTTATGGATGGTATTTTCCTGCAGCAACTGGTCAACGGCCTGACCCTCGGGTCGGTCTATGGCCTGATCGCCATCGGCTACACAATGGTCTATGGCATCATTGGCATGATCAACTTCGCCCATGGCGAGGTTTATATGATTTCCGCTTACCTCGCGGCGATCAGTCTGGCACTGCTGGCTTACTTCGGCATCGAATCCTTCCCACTGCTCATTCTCGGCACCCTGATCTTCACCGTGGTCGTCACTGGCGTTTACGGTTGGGTCATTGAACGTGTCGCCTACAAACCGCTGCGCAACTCCACCCGACTGGCACCGCTGATCAGCGCCATCGGGATCTCCCTGATCCTGCAGAACTACGCGCAGATCGCCCAGGGTGCGAAACAACAAGGCATTCCAACCCTGCTGGCCGGCGCCTGGCGCGTCGACATCGGCAGTGGGTTCGTCCAGCTCACGTACACCAAGATCTTCATCCTCGTGGCGGCGTTTGCCGGCATGGCGTTGCTCACCTACATCATCAAGTACACCAAGCTCGGCCGCATGTGCCGCGCCACCCAGCAAGACCGCAAGATGGCCTCGATCCTGGGGATCAACACCGACCGCGTGATCTCCTACGTGTTTATCATCGGTGCCGCCATGGCGGCCCTGGCCGGCGTGCTGATCACCCTCAACTACGGCACGTTCGACTTCTACGCCGGCTTCATCATCGGCATCAAGGCGTTTACCGCAGCGGTACTCGGCGGCATCGGTTCCCTGCCTGGGGCCATGCTCGGCGGGATCATCCTGGGTATTTCCGAGTCGTTGTTCTCGGGGTTGATCAACTCTGACTACAAAGACGTGTTCAGTTTCTCCCTGTTGGTGGTGATTCTGATTTTCCGTCCTCAGGGCCTGCTTGGTCGCCCACTCGTGGCGAAGGTGTAAACATGTCTGCTGCCAAACCTATCGATATCAAGAAAAGTGTGGTCGATACGATCCTTGCCGGGCTTATTTCGCTGATCGTATTCGGTCCGATCGTCGGCGTGGTCCTCGACGGCTACAGCTTCAACCTGGAACCTGCGCGCGTGGCCACCTTGGTCGCCATCGTGATGGCCGGCCGCTTTGCCCTCAGCCTGTTCCTGCAAACCCCCAAGGGCCTGAAGATTCTGCAAGGCTTCGAAAGCAGTGGCTCCGGCGTGCACGTACTGCCACCGGACTACAAGTCGCGGCTGCGCTGGATCATCCCGGTGTTGATCGTGATCGCCATCGTGTTCCCGATCTTCGCCAACAAATACCTGCTGACCGTGGTGATCCTCGGGTTGATCTACGTGTTGCTGGGCCTGGGCCTGAACATCGTGGTCGGCCTGGCCGGCTTGCTCGACCTGGGTTACGTGGCGTTCTACGCCATCGGTGCCTACGGCCTGGCGCTGGGCTACCAGTACCTCGGCCTGGGCTTCTGGACGGTGCTGCCCCTGGCAGCCATCTGTGCGGCGCTGGCGGGGTGCATACTCGGATTCCCGGTGTTGCGAATGCACGGTGACTACCTGGCCATCGTGACCCTGGGCTTTGGTGAAATCATTCGGTTGGTGCTGAACAACTGGCTGTCATTTACCGGCGGCCCGAACGGTATGCCGGTGCCTTCGCCAACCTTCCTCGGCCTGGAGTTCGGGCGCAAGGCGAAGGATGGCGGGATTCCGTTCCATGAGTTCTTCGGCATCGATTACAACCCCAACATCAAGTTCATGTTCATCTACATCGTGCTGTTCCTGGTGGTGCTGGCTGTGCTGTACATCAAGCACCGCCTGACCCGCATGCCTGTAGGCCGTGCCTGGGAGGCCTTGCGCGAAGATGAGATCGCCTGCCGTTCCATGGGCCTGAACCATGTATTGGTCAAGCTCTCGGCGTTCACCATTGGCGCTTCCACTGCCGGCCTGGCCGGGGTGTTCTTTGCCAGCTACCAGGGCTTCGTCAACCCGTCGTCGTTCACCTTCTTCGAGTCGGCGCTGATCCTGGCCATCGTCGTACTGGGCGGCATGGGCTCGACGGTTGGCGTGGTGATTGCGGCATTTGTATTGACCGTCGCCCCGGAACTGCTGCGCAGCTTCTCCGAATACCGCGTGCTGCTGTTTGGCGTGTTGATGGTGGTGATGATGATCTGGCGACCGCGTGGGCTGATCCGCATCAGCCGTACCGGCGTGACCCCACGTAAAGGAGTGGCGCCATGAGCAAGGAAATCGTCCTCAGCGTGGAACACCTGATGATGCACTTCGGTGGCATCAAGGCCTTGAGCGATGTGAGCCTCAAGGTCGAACGCAACTCGATCTTCGCCCTGATCGGCCCCAACGGCGCGGGCAAGACCACCGTGTTCAACTGCCTCACCGGCTTCTACAAAGCCAGCGGTGGCAAGATCGAGCTCAACGTACGCGGCAAGCAGACCAACGTGATCCAGTTGCTCGGCGAGCGCTTCAAGGCCGTCGACTTCGTCTCGCCGAAAAGCTTCTTCAGCCGGGTGTTCTACAAGATGTTCGGCGGTACTCACCTGGTCAACCGTGCCGGCCTGGCCCGCACGTTCCAGAACATCCGCCTGTTCAAGGAAATGTCGGTGCTGGAAAACCTGCTGGTGGCCCAGCACATGTGGGTCAACCGCAACATGCTGGCGGGCATCCTCAACACGAAGGGCTACCGCAAGGCCGAAAGCGATGCACTCGACCACGCGTTCTACTGGCTCGAAGTAGTCGACCTGGTGGACTGCGCCAACCGCCTCGCCGGCGAACTTTCCTATGGCCAGCAACGCCGTCTGGAAATCGCCCGCGCCATGTGCACGCGACCGCAGATCATCTGCCTCGACGAGCCCGCGGCGGGCCTCAACCCCCAGGAAACCGAAGCCCTCAGCGCGATGATTCGCCTGCTGCGCGACGAACACGACCTCACGGTGGTGCTGATCGAACACGACATGGGCATGGTGATGAGTATTTCCGACCACATCGTGGTGCTCGACCACGGCAACGTGATCGCCGAAGGTGGGCCGGAAGCGATCCGCAACGACCCGAAAGTGATTGCCGCCTACCTGGGTGCTGACGAAGAGGAGCTGGTATGAGTGCGCCTATCCTCGAAATGAAGGACCTGGATGTGTTCTACGGCCCGATCCAGGCCCTGAAGAAAGTCTCGCTGCACATCAACGAAGGCGAGACCGTCAGCCTGATCGGCTCCAATGGCGCGGGTAAATCCACGCTGCTGATGTCGATCTTCGGCCAGCCACGGGCGGAGTCGGGGCAGATTCTCTATAACGGTGTCGACATTACCCACAAGTCGTCCCACTACATCGCCTCCAACGGCATTGCGCAGTCGCCGGAAGGGCGGCGGGTGTTCCCCGACATGACCGTCGAGGAAAACCTGCTGATGGGCACCATCCCTATCGGTGACAAGTTCGCCCAGGAAGATATGCAGCGCATGTTCGAGCTGTTCCCGCGGCTCAAGGAGCGGCGTAACCAGAGGGCCATGACCATGTCCGGTGGCGAGCAGCAAATGCTCGCCATTGCCCGCGCGCTGATGAGCCGTCCCAAGTTGCTGTTGCTGGATGAACCGAGCCTGGGCCTGGCGCCGATTGTGGTGAAGCAGATCTTTTCCACCCTGCGCGAACTGGCCTCCACCGGGATGACCATCTTCCTGGTGGAGCAGAACGCCAACCATGCACTGCGTTTGTCGGACCGGGCGTACGTGATGGTGAACGGCGAGATTCGCCTCACAGGCACCGGCAAGGAGCTGCTGGTGAATGAGGAAGTGCGCAACGCCTACCTCGGCGGCCACTGATCCAAATAACAATGCAGTCCCCCTGTGGGAGGGGGCAGCCCCCGATGGCGGTGTATCAGCCGGCACATCTGATACTGACCCACCGCTATCGGGGCAAGCCTCCTCCCACATTTGGTTTTATGGTGCCCACAAGGGCGATCCCAAATTGTGGAAAACAAATCCAGCCTCCCTCCAAAGCGCGACATATAGCCGCCGCAAATCCCTGTTTTGTCACAGTTTTGACTTGTCCCCATCCACTGTGGAACCGGCTGTGGGTAACGTGGGAGTAGCTGGCTGAACGCCTTTAAAACCGTGGCTTCCAGCTGTGTGGTTGTTTTTTGATCAGTGGCTTTTTCGCGGCCGATCGAGGGGTTTGTCAACCTGTTTAAAGACACAGGTATATGACTGAAATATGTCCCGCCAGCCTGTGGATAAGTCTGTGATTAAACTCTGGAAAGACTGCCGCAGAGGCCGGAATGACTGGCCTGGAGCCATCGTTCGATTTTCCCCGCTGCCTATGGGTCTACATACGCCTGCGCTCAGGTCAAGCAAAAAACTTTCTAAAATCGCCTGAAAGCCTTGTACACAGCGGCCTGAAGCGTTTTGCACTTGCCCCCAAAGACTGTGGGCGCAGCTGTGGATAACCTGCGTGCATATGGCTGCAAGCCACGGTTCATAAGGCTTTGCTCGTTGTGGTTAAAAAATGACCAGGCGTGAGTGAGGTGATGTGCATAGCGGTTGCCGCAACCGCGGCGTAAAGGCATTCTGCTGGCTGATTTTTTTCCCCGATGCCCGCAAGGAGAACACCATGTCCAACACGCTGTTTATTACTGGCGCCACCTCAGGTTTCGGCGAAGCCTGCGCCCGTCGGTTTGCCGAAGCCGGCTGGAAACTGGTGCTCACCGGTCGTCGTGCCGAGCGTTTGAACGCGTTGGTCGAAGAGCTTTCCAAGCAGACCGAAGTGCATGGCCTAGTGGTGGACGTCCGTGACCGCAAGGGCATGGAGGATGCCATCGCCAACCTGCCACCATCGTTCGCCACGCTGCGCGGCTTGATCAACAACGCCGGGCTGGCCGTGGGCACTGACCCTGCACCCAAGTGCAACCTCGACGACTGGGAAACCATGGTCGACACCAATATCAAGGGCCTGCTGACCACCACCAGCCTGCTGCTGCCGCGCCTGATCGCCCATGGTCGTGGTGCCGGGATCATCAACCTGGGCTCCATTGCCGGCAGCTACCCGTATCCAGGCAGCCACGTGTATGGCGGCTCCAAGGCGTTCGTGAAGCAGTTCTCGCTGAACCTGCGTTGCGACCTGCAAGGCACAGGCGTGCGCGTGACCAATATCGAGCCGGGCTTGTGCGAGAGTGAGTTCTCCCTGGTGCGCTTCGGTGGTGACCAGGCGCGCTACGACGCCACCTACGCCGGCGCCGAGCCCATCCAGCCGCAGGACATTGCCGACACCATCTTCTGGGTGCTGAACACCCCTGCGCACGTCAACATCAACCGGTTGGAGCTGATGCCGGTGAGCCAGACCTGGGCTGGGTTTGCGATTGAGCGTGGGGCTAAGGCCTAAGCCGCTTACGCCATACACTGTAGGAGCGAGCTTGCTCGCGAAAAACGTCAACGATGACGCGTGCATTCTGACTGCACGTGGCGCCCTCGGGTTTTTCGCGAGCAAGCTCGCTCCTACAATAAATGGCGGCAAATCGGTCAAAACAGGCCATAAGGTACACTCCACTCCTGAAAACCCCACCGCATCCAGCGGTTCAAAGGTTTTGACGGGAGGAATTGTGAGTAACCGAGGTGAGCAGTCGCTGCTCAAACAATCGACGATCCTGATGTTCGCTGTCGCGATCGCCGGGATTGTCACGGGTGTGGTTTCTGGCGCCCAATCCATTTTATTCGACGGCTTTTTCTCGCTGATCGCCACCGCCATCAAGGTGTTGATGCTGATCACGGCCAAGCTGATCGCCAAGAAAAGCAATGAGCGTTTCCAGTTCGGCTACTGGCACTTGGAGCCGATGGTATTGCTGATCGAAGGCAGCTTCCTGCTGCTGATCGCCATCTATGCGTTCCTTAACGGTGTGTTCGGCATTATCAATGGCGGGCGCGAGATCGAGTTGGGCCTGGTGATTATCTATGCCGCGGTATTTACCGTGGTCGAGTTCGCCTATTTCTTCTATGTGCGCTACCGCAACCGCAGGCTCAAGTCATCGCTGATCCAGTTCGACAACATCAGTTGGCTGGTGGACGCGATGCTTTCGATGGGCTTGCTGGTCAGCTTTCTCGCCGCGCTGTTGCTTAAATCCCAGGGCTATGACGAGTGGGCGGTGTATGTCGACCCGTTGATCCTGATCCTGCTGGCCCTGAGCATGCTGGCGCCGGCCTTCAAGATCCTGCGCCCGGCCTTGCGCGAGGTGTTGGGGATTGCCCCGGACCACTTGGACGACAAGGTGCGTGAAGTGATGGACGCCGCCCAGGCCAGGCATGGTTTCGAAGACTACGTGTCCTACGTGCAAAAGCACGGACGGGCGCGGTTTATCGAGATTCATGTGGTGTTGCCGGCGGACTACCCGGTGGATAGCGTCGCGACCCTCGACGGGCTGCGCGAAGAGATATCCACAGGGCTGGGCACACCGGATGCGGCGCGCTGGTTGACGATCAGCTTTACCGGGGATCGCAAGTGGATTGCTTGATGGTCAGTTAGACCGAGTCGTCTGCATCGGGGGCTTGCCCCCGATGAGGCCCTGAAGGTCACCCGAGATGCTGGATCAAACCCTGATAACAGGTTGCCAAATGATAAGGCGTGGTCGACGGCATATCCCGCCGGCTCACGTCGCCTTTGGCATCCAGGCATTCATGCCAGCCTTTTTCATGCAGGAAATGCTGTTGCAGCGCGAGCAATTGGCGCTGCAGCACGGCCTCACTGCCAGGCCGCAAGGTCAGTGCCCGCAGGTATTCCGCCTGGGCCCAGATACGCTGGGTGCCGTCGCGCACCGTACCGTCGAGTGCCAGCATGCCGCTGACCGCCCCGGTCGCGCTATCCACACCCTTGTGCTCTGCGTAGGCAAACGCCCGCGTCAGTGACCCATGCAGTGGAGTGCCGCGCAGCACGGGCGACGATTCCAGCAAAAAGAACCACTCGAACTGGTGCCCCGGCTCAAACCAGTTATCCACAGCGCCCAGCGGTTTTTCCATCATCACGCCATGCTGGCGTTCGATAAAGCGCTGCTGCATGGCCGTCGCCAGGCTCAGCAGGGCCGCTTGCACGCCGGTATCCTCACGCACCGCCAGGGTGGCGAGGAAGCCTTCGGCCAGGTGCATCAGCGGGTTTTGCAGCGGGCCGGACTTGAGTGATGACCAGTTGCGCTCCAGCACCGCCTCGTACAGGCCATCGCCGTTGGCGAAGCGCTCGGCCACCACTTCCAGGGCGGCATTCAATACCGACTCCACCAGCGGCTCACGCACCTTGGCCCAGTAATGGGCGCAGGCAAAGATGATGAAGGCGTGGGTGTAGAGGTCCTTGCGTTTGTCCAGTGGCTGGCCGGCAGGGTCGATGCTGTAGAACCAGCCGCCATGTTCGGCATCGTGGAAATGCCGTTGCAGGGAGCGGAACAGCGCCGCTGCGCGTTCTTCGGCAAAGGCGGCACCGGGTACGCCGATCAGGCTGGCGAACAGATACAACTGCCGTGCGCAAGCCATGGCGCGGTAGCGTTGCGGGGGCAAGGGCCGGTGATCGGCGTCCAGCGCCTCATAGGGTAACGTCAGCTCGGCATTCCAGCCCGGGCCCTGCCAGAGCGGCACGATCACGTCATGGAAGTGCGAGAGCACGGCATTCAAGGAAGACTGGGGGGTGGAGCTTGGAACGGTGGGCATCGGCTGGCGTCGTCACGGCAGGGGTGTAGGCGCGCATGGTAGCAGGCTTGGGATCAGTGGTGTCTGCGCCACCGCTATCGGGAGCAAGCTCCCTCCCACATTTGGATTTGTGAACACAGTCAAATGTGGGAGGGGGCTTGCCCCCGATGAGGCCCTTACAAACGGCGCAAATCAGCCCGCCAGCAACCACACCCCGGTCGCCGCCGAAGCCGCCCCGGCAACCCGCACCAACGGCGCCGCCGCAGCCGGCAGCCAGCGCACCAGCGCATACCCGGCGGCGTGCAGTGCAGCGGTCGCGCCGACAAACCCTGCGGCATACGCCCAAGGGCTCGACATGTCTGGCAGCTCAAGGCCATGGGCAACCCCGTGGAACAAGGCAAACACCGCCGTCGCCGCCACCGCCACGAACAACGGCGGACGCACTGCCAGCGCCACCGCCAGGCCCAGTGCCAGCACCGACGCGGCAATCCCGCTTTCCAGTGCCGGCAACCCCAGGCCCTCAAAACCCAGCACGCCGCCTATCAGCATGGTGCCCACAAACGTGCAGGGCAGGGCCCAACGCGCCGCGCCTTTTTGCTGCGCGGCCCACAGGCCTACCGCCACCATGGCCAGCAGGTGGTCGATACCGCCCAATGGATGGCTGATACCGGCCACCAGGCCATTGTCGCCATGGCCCGGGTGAGCGAAGGCCAGGGCAGGGGTGAGCAGCAGGGCGGCGGCGCCGAAGAGTTTTTTCAGGCTCATGGACAGGTTCCTTAGGGTTGATCAGGCCGCGGTCAACAGACCTTGGCGTTCGATAAAGGCGACGATTTCTTCCAGGCCGACACCAGTTTTCTGATTGCTGAACACGAAGGGTTTGCCGTTGCGCATGCGCTGGGTGTCGCTGTTCATCAGTTCCAGCGAGGCGCCGACCAGCGGTGCCAGGTCGATCTTGTTGATCACCAGCAGGTCGGATTTGCAAATACCGGGCCCACCCTTGCGGGGCAGCTTGTCGCCGGCCGACACATCGATCACGTAGATGGTCAGGTCCGACAGCTCCGGGCTGAAGGTGGCCGACAGGTTGTCGCCGCCGGACTCCACCAGGATCAGGTCCAGGCCAGGGAAGCGGCGGTTGAGCTGGTCCACCGCTTCCAGGTTGATCGAGGCGTCTTCGCGGATCGCCGTGTGCGGGCAGCCACCGGTTTCCACGCCGATGATGCGCTCGGGCGCCAGGGCCTGGTTGCGCACCAGGAAGTCGGCGTCTTCGCGGGTATAGATGTCATTGGTGACCACCGCCAGGTTGTAGCGATCACGCAGCGCCAGGCACAGGGCCAGGGTCAGGGCGGTCTTGCCGGAGCCCACCGGACCGCCGATGCCGACGCGCAGAGGTTGTGTGTTCATGTGCTTCTCCAAAATAAAAGGCCTCCGACGTAAAAGGACCTATGAACGGAACAGGCGGCTGTACTGGCGCTCATGGGCCATGCATGCCAAGGACAGGCCGAAGGCGGCACTGCCAAAATGGTTGGGGTCGATGCGACCGGCGTCCTGTTGGGCCTGTTGCAGCAGCGGCAGCAGTTCGCTGGTCAGGCGCTGGGCGGCTTGCTGGCCGAGGGGCAGGGTTTTCATCAACACCGCCAATTGGTTTTCCAGCCAGCTCCACAGCCAGGCAGCCAGGGCATCGTCGGGGCTGATGCGCCAGGCGCGGGCGGCCAGGGCCCAACCGAGGGCCAGGTGGGGTTCGGTGTGTTGATCGAGCACTTCGCGAGCGTCAGCGTCGAGCTCGGGCAAGCCGTTGAGCAGTTGTTGCAGGGAGTAGCCCATCTGCCGGCTTTCCTGATACAGCTCGCGCGTCTCACGACTGGCGCGGTGTTCTGCGCACAACTGCGCCAACTGCGGCCAATCCTCGTCCGCGGCAGCACGGCAATGGGCAAGCAGCAGCGGGGCTTCGAAGCGTGCAAGGTTGAGCAGCAACTGGTCGCTGATCCAGCGTCGGGCACTGTCGGCATCACTCACGCGGCCATTTTCCACGGCCATTTCCAGCCCCTGTGAATAGCTGTAGCCGCCAATCGGCAGTTGCGGACTGGCCAGACGCAACAGCGCCCAGGCTGGGTTCATAACCGTACGCCGAACTGGTGCAGCTTGGGCGGGTAGTTGAAATCTTCGTCGCCATGGCGCGAATGATGATGGCCGCCGCCATAGGCGCCATGTTCCGGCTGGAAGGGCGCTTCGATGGTTTGCGTGGTGGCACCCAGTTGATCGAGCATCGCCTTGAGCACGTAGTCGTCCAACAAGCGCAACCAGCCATCGCCGACCTGCAGGGCGACATGGCGATTGCCCAGGTGATAGGCGGCACGGGTCAGTTCAAACGCGCTGCTACAGGTGACATGCAGCAGTTGTTCAGGACGCGCGCAGACGCGTACGACACGTCCGTCTTCGGCTTGTAGGAATTCGCCATCGTGCAGCGGCGGTTGGCCACGCTCCAGAAACAGGCCGACATCTTCGCCGTCAGCACTGAAACAGCGCAGGCGGCTTTTGCTGCGCGCTTCGAAATTCAGCAGCAATTCAGCGGCCCAGAGGGCCTGCGGGGCGATTCGGCGGTGGATCACCAGCATCAGGAAACTTCCAGCTATGAGCGATGCAAGAGCTAGAGCAAGGGCCTTGCCAATCAGGCCGTGGAGTAGGAATTGCCTGTAGGTGCGTGGCAGTGCTGCCGAATAGGGCGTCAGAAAACTTCGTCAATGTTTCAAATTGGTGCGTCGCCCTGTTTATGGCACCAAATATGTGCGCTTCTCCTTGGGGCGGACGGGGGCTGCAGGAAATCTCTTTCATCTTTTTTATCGCTGAATTTTTTTCGGATTTGCCCTACGTGCTCACAGGAATAGGAGTTCATCGGATTACCTGATCGTTGATTAGGATTTGCGCCGTGCTCAATCCACGACGGGTTCCACCATGTTCAAATCAATTGTGTGTGTATTCATTTTCGGCCTTTTCCTGGTCACCACGTCTTCATCGGCCAATATCCAGAAGCGCGCTGTCGCCCCTCTCAAGGTCGACACTGCCCTGCCAGCCCTGTCACGCAAACCGTCCATCGACGATGTGATCGATCGCGCTCATGAGTTACTCGGTACGCCCTATAAATGGGGTGGGAATTCAGTCGAGCAGGGCTTCGATTGCAGCAGCTTCCTGGTGTACCTGTTCAAGACCCAGGCCAATATCCACCTGCCGCGTACCACGGCGGCGATGCATGGTTCGAAGGCCGCCACGATCAAGCGCAACGCCTTGAAGCCTGGCGACGCGGTATTTTTCAAAGGTAACGGGCGCGGGCGGGTGAGCCATGTCGGCCTCTACATAGGCGAGGGCAAATTTATCCATTCGCCACGGGCGGGCAAAACCGTGCGTATCGACTCGCTGAGCAACCGTTACTGGGACCGTAATTTCACCACCGCCAAGCGTTTCCACGCCGCGGGCTGAGGGACTTACTCCGTGCTGCCCAGGCCCTGCCAATGCTTGAGGCCGATAAAGATAAAGCGCAGTTGCTGGGTGATTTTCGCCTGGGGCGTGAGGTGGGCCGGGAGGGCCTGGGCGGGAGGGTCGATGATGTCGGGCAGGGTGGCGAACACGCTCTTGACGATCAGGTCGGCCATCACGTGCAAACCGTCGGCATCCAGGTGCTGGAGCTTGGGCATGTGGGTGAGGTCCGCCGCGAGGTCGCGGGTGATGTCTTCGCGCAGGGCGCCGATGGCCTGGCGCACCGCCAGGCAGCCGCCATATTGTTCGCGGGCGAGGAACAAAAACTGCGAACGGTTGGCCGAGACCACATCGAGGAAGATCCGCACGGACGCATCGATGATGCCGCCCATCACGAATTCGTTATGGCGCACCAGGCGAATGGTGGCGCGGAAGGTCTGGCCGACTTCGCTGACCAGCACCAGGCCCAGCTGATCCATATCGGCAAAATGTCGATAGAACCCGGTCGGTACAATTCCGGCCGTCTTGGCCACTTCGCGCAGGCTCAGGCTGCCAAACCCACGGCCACACTCCATCAGATGGCGGGCTGCGTCCATCAAGGCGAGGCGGGTCTGTTGCTTCTGTTCGGCGCGGGGCAGCATGTGGGGGCGGGCTTTGTCGGCAAGTACAGCGACGCACTCTAGCAAAACAACTTCGTTGACGTCGAACTTGACGGCGAGGTGTGCAGGGGGAGATGTGACGCAGGCTACATAAAGTCAAAAGCCCGATCGGCTGATCGGGCTTTTTTCTGGGCCATCACAGGCTTAGCTCTGTGCTTGATGCAGTTCTTGCAGACGGTCAGCACCGCCTTCGGCAACGGTGTTGCGTTCTTGCAGACGGTCAGCACCGCCTTCGGCAATGGTGTTGCGTTCTTGCAGACGGTCAGCGCCGCCTTCAACCAGGCCTTTCTCTTCCAGGCGATTACGGCCATTTTCAGCGACGCCTTGGGTGTAGGCACGGTCGTTGGCTTGTTCAGCGCCGCCCTCTACCAGGCCTTTCTCTTCCAGGCGATTACGGCCATTCTCAGCAACGGCGCCTTTGGCGTAGTCGCGGTTTTCATCTTCTTGCGAACCGCTGCGAGCCAGGGTTTGGCTGGATTGAACGGCTTGGGCTTTATTCTGTGGGGTGGCCTGTTCCGCAGCTGGCAGGGCAAAGGCACTGGAGGCCAGGACAGACATCAGGACGGTAGCAAGGACTTGGCGTTTCATGATGGGTTGCTCCTTGGGAGGGCGATAAAGTGGGTACGGAGCTAATGCTACTCTCGATAAGTCGATATAAAAGTTCATAAACACAATGGTAATAATCAACAGAATTGATTGTTCTCGGCGGAGGCTCTAGAACGAGCCTCTCAAGCCCGCGGTTTTGCACCGGTGTGGGTATTTTCGACACGAACCTGGGTAACAATGGTGCGCCGTTGATGATCAAATTTGCCTGGTCGGTCAGGAAAGCCGGTATCCGCGGGTTAAATCGTGCATCGGGTTAAACCCCCGCGTGGTTTACCAGTCGTAGTTTTATAGGCCGCTCTATAGGGGTAGCTCAGCCAGTCGTATTCAGGAGTCCTGTGCAATGACGCGCACTCGTAAAATCGTCGTTTGGAGCTGCGCCAGCTTCGTTCTATTAATTGCCATCGTGGCTCTGGTCCTGGTGTTCTTTGACTGGAATCGCATCAAACCCCCGCTCAATGCCAAGGTCTCCGAAGAGCTGCATCGTCCGTTCGCCATCAATGGCAACCTCGCGGTGGTGTGGCAGCGTGAGCCAGACGAAGGCGGCTGGCGTGCCTGGGTGCCGTGGCCCCATGTGATTGCCGAAGACCTGACCCTGGGTAACCCTGACTGGTCGAAAAAACCGCAGATGGTCACGCTCAAGCGCGTTGAACTGCGTATCTCTCTCCTGGCCTTGCTGGCCCAGCGTGTGGTGATCCCGCGCATCGACCTCACTGAGCCGAGCGCCGAGTTGCAGCGCCTCGCCGATGGCCGCGCCAACTGGACCTTCACGTTCGACCCCAAGGACCCCAGCGCCGAACCTTCCAGCTGGGTGGTGGACATCGGCACCATCGGCTTCGACAAAGGCCATGTGACCCTGGATGATCAAACCCTCAAGACCCAACTCGATGTGATCATCGACCCGCTGGGCCAACCCGTTCCGTTTGCTGAAATCGTCGGTGACGCCGATGCCAGGAAGGCCCTGGAAAAAGGCGCGGCCCCCCAGGACTACGCGTTTGGCCTCAAGGTCAAAGGCCAGTACCACGGCCAGAAACTCGACGGCACCGGCAAGATCGGCGGCCTGCTTGCCTTGCAGGATGCGGCTAAGCCGTTCCCGTTACAGGCCCAGGTGGACATCGCCGACACCCGCATCGCCCTGGCCGGCACCCTGACCGACCCACTCAACCTGGGCGCCCTCGACCTGCGCCTGAAACTTGCCGGCAGTAGCCTGGGCAACCTGTACCCATTGACCGGCGTCACCTTGCCGGATTCACCGGCCTACTCCACAGACGGACATCTGATCGCCAAGCTGCACGAGGCCAATGGCGCGTCGTTCCGCTACGAAAACTTCAACGGCAAGATCGGCAACAGTGACATCCACGGCGACCTGGCCTATGTCGCCAGCCAACCACGCCCCAAGCTCAGCGGCACGTTGGTCTCCAATCAACTGCTGATGACGGACCTCGCGCCCTTGATCGGCGCCGACTCCAACGCCAAGCAAAAGGCCCGTGGTGGGATGAGCAAGCAACCGGCGAACAAAGTGCTGCCGGTGGAAGAGTTCCGCACCGAGCGCTGGCGTGTGATGGATGCCGATGTCGAATTCACCGGCAAACGCATTGTGCACAGCGCCGACTTGCCGTTCACCGACCTCTATACCCACCTGGTCCTCAACGACGGCGAGCTGAGCATGGAACCCCTGCGCTTCGGGGTGGCCGGTGGCAAGCTGGATGCGCAGATCCGCTTGAACGGCCGCACGGTGCCCATGGAAGGCCGGGCCAAACTGACCGCGCGTAACTTCAAGCTCAAGCAACTGTTCCCGACTTTCGAACCGATGAAAACCAGCTTCGGCGAACTCAACGGTGATGCGGATATTTCCGGGCGCGGCAACTCCGTGGCGGCGCTGTTGGGCACTTCCAACGGCGACCTGAAAATGTTGATCAACGATGGCGCCATCAGCCGTGGCCTGATGGAAATCGCCGGGCTCAACGTCGGTAACTACGTGGTGGGCCGCCTGTTTGGCGACAAGGAAGTCAAGATCAACTGCGCGGCGGCGGACTTTGGCATCAAGACCGGCCTGGCGACGACCCGGTTGTTTGTGTTCGATACCGAGAACGCCATCATCTACGTCGATGGCACCGCGAACATGGCCACCGAGCAGTTGGACCTCACCATCACGCCGGAGTCCAAAGGGTTCCGCCTGTTCTCGTTGCGTTCCCCGCTGTACGTCAATGGCCCGTTCATCAAGCCGAATGCCGGCGTCAAAGCCATCCCCCTGGCCCTGCGTGGCGCAGGCATGGTCGCACTGGGCGTGATCGCCGGCCCGGCCGCCGGCTTGCTGGCGCTGGTGGCGCCGAGTGGCGATGCGCCGAACCAGTGTGCGCCGTTGCTGCAACAGATGCGGGAAGGCAAGGCACCAAAGACGGTGAAAGGCTGACAGACCAAACCGGGAACAAGAATGGGGGAGGGGGTTGTTGTGGCAAGCCCGAATGCCTGTCAGTTAAAGACTGTGGCGAGCGGGCTTGTCCCGCGTTGGGGCGCGTAGCGGCCCTAAAACCAGTCTCCCGGTTCTACCAGAAGA